>NZ_JAUBPS010000058.1:0-39102 GCF_036700865.1 Microcoleus sp. S13C4 | reverse complement strand
TTGAGTTAAAAAATTTGATTGGTGATGAATTAGACAAAGAATTAGCTCGAATTGAAGCTACTAATAGAGAGCTAGATCGAAAATTGTTAGATATCCAAGAGCGTTATGCAATGAGTGTAGAAGCTTGGTTGCACAGTGCAATGATTATCCATCTACCTACAGTACATATTCAATGTGAGTTGCAAAGAAAGAAAACGAAACGGACTGTAACAATAGTTTGGAATCCGTTCACTAAAATTATTGAACCTCTTTGCTGTGAATTATCAGGAGAACCTGTTTACGATTTCTATTTAGATGATCTATCAGCTAAAATTATCTCCCCGACAGTTTGGACTAGATAGGGGTATAGCCGAGATACGGGCTTTCCGAGGACACGACGTAAAGTTTTGTAACAATGCCGCTTTTCAATGTCCCTTCCGCCTACAGAAGCTGCCAACACTCAGTCAGCTAGAGCAGAGTAGTATTACTACTCTGCCCTCGTACAGACCCAAAAAGCGGAAATCTTTTACTGCTAAACATTTCAGGCTTTGCTACTTCAAGTCATTTTGTCTTATATTTACAAAACTTTACGTCATGTCCTATTTTGCAGGTATCTCGGCTGTACCCCAAAGGTGCGTCCAGGTTTTGAGTTGAGTGACCAAACGAAAAGATACGCTTGCTGTAATTCAATCCAGATGCAACAACTTGACTATTAATTCAATTCAGATGCAGCAACTTGACTATTAATTCAATCCAGATGCAGCAACTTGACTATTAATTCAATCCAGATGCAGCAACTTGACTATTAATTCAATTTAGATGCAGCAACTTGATTCTTAATTCAACTTAGATACTGTAACTTGACTATTAAATCAATTCGGATTTTGTTAAAAGGGCTAAAAATTAGCTAATTGTTGCGTCAGCTAAAGTCAGGCAAGTGCAGTATAAAGTCAGGCAAGTGCAGTATAAAGTCAGGCAAGTGCAGTATAAAGTCAGGGGTTTGCAGGGGGTGCACTTTACCTGCAAATACCTGAAAATATCCTGCAAACGCCTGACTTTTTCGGTCAAATTACTGCTTTTTTGTGTCGAGCGTACATTTGCCTGTTGAGGCAGGTTATGGCTGTTCTCTCTCGGTAGCAAGCAATGTTTTTGTGATCACAAACCTGACTTTTAGGTACAGAAATAAAAACATTGCACCCTTATGAATGGGGAATCCTAGGTGTCAAGGCGCTTGATTTTTACCCGATATTTGGCTGTGCCGATTGCTCACATTGCTCTTGCTGTTGTGGCGGTTTTTGTGGAGGCGATCGACGCGGGAAACCTGACAGCAGCCGATGTGGTGGCAGTTGTGGGCGCGGCAGAATTTGCAGAGTTCGATCGGCTGCTGGGTTCTCCGGTTCGAGCCGGAAATCCAAAATCTAAAATCTAAATTTGCGGCTGTGTCCGTCGTTTTAAACGGGCGATCGGGTTTTGTTTGATCGCCAAAAAGATGTCGCCATTATTGCCGAAATCATCAGTCAAAATCCTCGGTTAGCAAAGGTTTGGACTGATATAATGGAGGTAGAAAAGGTTAGTAAAAGTTAGCAAAATTTAGGTTTTTGAGCTGATGGCAAAGGCAAGCGTATCATCAGTCCGCAAAATTTCTCTGGCGGCAGAACTGACTTTTGACGGGCTAACCCAAGAAGCCATTGCTCAAAAATTGCGGCTGACTCGATCGAGAATTTCCCAGATGAAACTGACCGAGACTTGGCAAGAGACGATCGCCCGCTTGGAATCCCTGAAACAGAAAGCGGACGCTGAGGCCGAAAAACGACAGCAGATCCTCTACTCCAGTGACGCCGATCGACGGTTTGACCAGGGCCGGCAGATGATCCAAATCTCGGTTGTCACCTATTCCAAATTGATGCAGGTCATCAACGCCGCGCTAGATGTGGCCTTGGCTAACCCGGACAAATCCGCAGCGATCGAGCAAATTAGAATCGCCGCCCCATTAATCAAAGCTGCTGTGAGCTTGGCTCAAGAGGTGTATGGCCGCAACTATGACGAACTGGAAGCGCTGAAGATTCTGGCAGATGCGGGATGGCTGCCCCGATCGGTGCTCAAGGTGGCTAATGATGAGACTGCTAAACTCAAAGCAAACCTTCGGGAAGCGTTTATGGGAATCATGCCCGATCGGCCCGATGAACAGCGAGGCCGGGGATTGACCCCAGAAACGGCGGCATTGTTGCGATCGCACATTCTCGGTATCCAGCCGCCAGAGGAGATGGCAGAAGAAGAAGCGGGCGCGGACTATGAGGAAGCGGACTTTATTTAAGTTTATTTAAGTTGACTTTACTTTATTTGTAATTTACTTTACTTTATTTGACTTTTCTTGACTTTTAGCCCGATCGCCCGCAGCTCCTGACAATCTGGGACTGGGTGCGGACTAAATACACTTTTTACACAGTTCGATCGACTATTGCAGTGCATTTAGTGTATTTACTGTGGCTCCCTGGTGTGGTTCGAGCGGGCCAGTAAATGTAGACTTTTTAGGCGGTTCGATCGTCCGTGCAGGGCAAAAAGTCTACATAAGAGTCTACTTGCCGCCAGCGACACTCCGCCACTCGCAGATCGCCAGTAATATTACCCAAAACCTAATCTGCTTGTGCTAGCAGTTTTATCTAGTTAGCTTACTAGACCAACAACTCCTATAGACTAGCGTATGTCTAGCGCTCTTCTGTCACTCTGAGAAATTAAAAATGAGAACCAAATTTTCAACTGTAGATAGATCAAGGATTTGAGCATTTATTTTCTAACAGAATAGCTGAAATCCAGGTTTTTGGTAAAAGTCTTATGATATAACCATCCCAGATTATTTTCTGCCGAAACTGACAAAAGAGGGCTAGTAGTAGGGTAAGGATTCAGGTCTAAAAACTTACAGCTCCAACGCTTATCTAGCAAGGGTTTCAGGGTTAAATTATGGCTTTTACCTCGCTCTGTTAATTGTCAATAAGTGACCAGAAATCAAACTTTCGCCCAGTTTATTGACAATAGACATTGATTTAGCATCAATCTACAGATCTAAAGTCTTTGCCCAGCAAGGAGTTATGTTACCTGAATCCTTACCCTAAATCATTATCACGGGCGGTGATTTCCCCAAAATCTATCTGTAGGGACACTCAAGATGCCGTGTTCCTACAGAAAATCATTTAGGATTGCTATATTTAGTTACTTTCAATACAATAAGCAATTCATAAAGCTGATATGCTTAAAGAATATGTGAAAAATTTAAAAATAAAAAGTAGTAAGATCTCTATGCAGCTAACTCACAAAACCATAAGTTTGGTCTCTGGTTTAAGAAAGGTCAATGCGTCACAAGTTTATATTTTAAGAAACTTGATGGATTACACGGCGGGACAAGAGCGTGGGAGACGCTACAGCGATTGCTGCAACGTTTCCCAGGCTTTTTTGTTTTATAGATTGCAAACCAAAAATTTTATCAGGGCGATTACCTTAACCTTTTAGGCGCGTTTTTCCAATGCACAATATTCATTCAATATCTCCGAACATACCAGAGCAGGCTGTTAACCAGAATCCTTTTAGTGAATTAATCCCCAATTCAATTGCCAAACTGGAGGTACAAAATGTCTGCAAATCCTATGCAACGCGCGACAAGCAGAAGTTGACTGTCTTGCAAGAGGTTAACTTTCAAATTTTTCCCAGAGAAATGGTCTGCTTAGTAGGCTCCTCCGGTTGTGGCAAGTCCACCTTGCTCAATATTATTGCGGGGCTGATTCCTCCATCTTCCGGGCAGGTGCTTGTAGATGGTAAGCTTGTCACTGGACGACCAGGTTCTGATCGCGGCATGGTTTTCCAGGGCTATACTCTCTATCCTTGGCTGAGTGTTGCTCAAAATGTAGCCTTTGGCTTGCAATTTCAGAAGATGCCCAAAGCCCAACAGCGCGATCGCGTCCGCTATTTTCTGGATGTCGTGGGGCTGTGGCGATTTGCCAATAGCTATCCTAAACAGTTGTCCGGTGGGATGAAGCAACGGGTAGGGATAGCTCGTGCCTTAGCTAATGAGCCTGCCCTACTGCTAATGGATGAGCCATTTGGGGCACTGGATGCCCAAACAAAGGAACAAATGCAGCAATTTTTACTGGAGTTGTGGGAGAAAACTCATGTGACTGTGTTAATGATTACCCATGATGTAGAAGAAGCCATTTATCTGTCCCAACGAGTCTACGTTATGGATACTCATCCAGGGCGGATCAAACTAGAAATTCCGATCTCACTGCCGGAACACCGAGATCTGGATATTAAGCTTTCCTCAAAGTTTGTGGAGATTAAACGGCAAATTATTCATACGTTACGTGATGCTGCTCACACAGTATGATTGTCATCAATTTGTAGCCCATTAAAATGAGTAATAAACCTATAAATGTTGAAGTTGTCTTCTCTGATTCGTTTGTTTTGTCTAGCGATTGCTTCTCTTGTTCTAACTATTGCCTGTTCGCAACAACTCAATACCAATTCTTCCAATACTAATTCACCTCAATCCCAGCCATTAGTGTCCGCTACAAATAACTGGGTAGGACTCTCTGGACATCATGTTGCCGTGGGTAAGAATTTCTTCAAGGAACAAGGTTTAAAGGTTCAAGACCTATTTTTCCAAAGTTCAAGTGAAGAAATAACCGCATTTTTGGCTGGCAAGGTCGATCTAGCTTGGTTAACCTCTGGAGATGCAATCCAGATGATAGCCAAAGATCCGTCAATAAAGATAATTTACTTGGTTGATTACTCGAATGGATCAGATGGCATTTTGGGACGTGGGATTAAATCACCGCAGGATGCCAAAGGTAAAACTGTTGGTCGTGAAAATGTTCTGTATGAAAGAGTTTTACTGCAAGCCTACTTACAAAAAGCTGGCTTGACCGAAAAAGATGTCGCCATCAAAGACTTAGTAGCCGCTGATGCTGCCGCTGCTTTCGCTGCAAAGAAGGTTGATATTGCGGTAAGTTACGAGCCTTACCTGGGCAAAGCTGCCAAGCAGGGTGAAGGTGAAGTCATCTTCTCTACAAAAGGCACAAACTTAATTGCTGACGTTGTTGTTGCCCACGATCGCTTGATTCAATCGCGCAAGTCAGACCTGCAAGCTTATTTTCGAGCCGTTGATAAAGCCGTGGATTTGCTGAATGCTGGTGAGGCAGAAGCACTAAAGATTTCGGGGTCAAAACTGGGAATTATGGGTGAGGAAGTAAAAGAGCAACTACTCGGTGCCAAACTCTTTGATTTAGAAGGCAATAAGTCGATGGCATTTAATAAAAATAACCCCAACAGTTTGATTGGTAATTTGGAACTGACAGCAAAGGCAGCTTATGACTTCAAAATTGTTTCCCAACCCTTGAAAGCTGAAACTTTCTATGACGATTCGATTGTGCAGTCAATGTAATCATGCTTAACAAACCTGTGTGTGACAGTTGGTTTTCTACCAAACGCATCCGAGAGGATTTGTATCTGATTACAGAACCTTATTACTATTGGTACAACCGCGCTAATCTTTGGTTAATTAAGGGTCAGACTCAAGATGTATTAATTGACACTGGCTTGGGTGTTTCCAGCTTGCGCCAGTACATTGCTTCCCTGATTGATAAACCACTGCTAGCGATCGCTTCTCATATCCACTTTGACCATGCAGGTGGGATGAATGAATTCGAGCGTTGCGCCATTCATGCCGCAGAAGCAGAGGCGCTGAGAAGGGGAGACAACTACGAAGCCCTCTGCACTCCAGAACAAGGCTGGGTACAGGATGAGCATTTTGATCGGCTGCCCCATGCAGAATTTAAGGCTGAGCAGTACACCCTGCATGGAGCGGAACCGACTCAGGTTTTGCAGGAAGGGGATGTACTGGATTTGGGCGATCGCGCTTTGGAAGTCCTGCATTTACCGGGACATTCACCGGGCTGTATCGCGTTATATGATTTGCGAGCACAGGAGTTATTCTCTGGCGATGTGATTTATGATGGCGAGTTGCTCGATGAACTCCATTGCAGCCACATTCCCACCTATATTGCCACCTACGAACGCCTGCAAAAACTGTCAGTAGAGACAGTTTATCCCGGTCACTATCGCATCTTTGGGCAGGAGCGCTACCACCAAATTATGCAGGAATACCTGGATCGACGACGCCAACCGGGATGCCCTTCTGAACCCCTAATGATACAATGAGCAACTCTTCGAGCGGACAGCCCGTGCTGTGGGAAGAACTGACCTGGGAGCAAATTACTGCGCTGCGGGAGGATGGGATGACGATGGTTATCCTGCCTGTCGGTGCAACGGAACAACATGGACTCCATTTACCAGTTGGCGTAGATACCTTTTCTGCGATCGCCGTTGCCCACGGTGTCTCTGCCAGAACGGGAATTCCCGTGCTGCCTGCCCTTCCTTACGGCTGTTCCTTGGGACATTCCAAAAAATGGGCAGGGACTCTTTCTCTGCGTCCCGAAACCCTAGCACAGCTAGTGCTGGAAATTGCCGAGTGGGTCTATAGTGCTGGATTCAATCGCCTGCTGTTACTCAATGGTCACGTCACTAACTGGGCACCCCTGCGCTGTGGTTTAGAGAATGTGCGACATACCTACCCAGATTTGCGGATTGCCTTGCGCTCCATCTGGGAAATTGCGCCTAGCATTCATCAGTTCTACCACCAGGATGCAGCAAACTTCCACGCCAATTGTGCCGAAACCTCTATCATGTTGTCACTCCGTCCCGATCTAGTGCAGATAGATAAAGCAGTGGATGAACCGGATCGTTCTGCTGGTTGCTTCTTTGCCTACACCGTCAACAAAGAAAGTGTATACGGTGCGGTTGGAACTCCCAGCAAAGCGGATATCAGCTTTGGCAAGCAAATTTTAGAAACCTGCATTGCTGAACTCAGCGAACAACTAAAACGTGCCTTGGTGGAGGGAACACCTTTGGAGGAAATGCCTCCCAACCTAACACCTAACACCTAATATAGCAATCCTAAATGATTTGCTTGCGCCATACGCCAGAAAGATGCTTGCACTACAAGGATTCTGATCTCAATCAATTTTGCGACTGATTTAGGACTGCTATAGCATCCAGCATGATATGCTACCGTGTAAATGTATATTTTAACGGTAATTTATGCTAATTTTATCTTACCCATATCTAACATTTAGACAGGTATTCCTTAATAAGACTAACCTCAACTTCCAAATTTGACTTATAAAAACGAGACAATGACCGAAACTCTAACCCCTGAATTGCAAACCCTCAAACAATCCCTAGAGTCTCAAGGTGTTAAGTATGCCCTTGCCAGCTTTGTCGATATTCACGGTATGTGCAAAGCAAAATCTGTTCCCCTGTCTCATCTAGGGCAGATGATGGCGGGGTCAGAATTATTTACTGGAGCAGCACTCGATGGTGTGCCCCAGGATGTGAATGATGAAGAAGTCGCTGCCCACCCCGATCCCAATTCAGTTACAATTCTGCCCTGGAACCCAGAGGTTGCCTGGTTTACCAGTGACCTATATTTGCAGAAAAAGCCTTTTGAAGCCTGTAGCCGTGGAATTCTTAAGCGAGTTCTGGCAGAAGCTGCCAGTATGGGGTTTACCTTCAATTTAGGGATTGAGACGGAATTTTTTATTCTCAATGAAACGGAGGAGGGAATTACCCCCGTTAGCGATCGCGACACCTTGGCAAAACCCTGTTACGACCTGCAAGGACTACTCGACAACTACACCTGGGTAAAGGAAATTGTCGAGGCAATGAATAGCTTGGGTTGGGATGTCTACTCCTTTGACCACGAAGATGGGAACGGGCAATTTGAAACGGATTTTGCCTACTGTGATGCCCTGAAGATGGCAGATCGTTTCACCTTCTTCCGGCTGATGGTAAAAGAAATAGCTCGTAAGCATGGCTTCTTCGCCACCTTCATGCCCAAACCCTTCGCCAACCGCACGGGCAGTGGTGCTCACTACAATATGTCGCTGGCAGACATAAGGACAGGAGAAAACCTATTTTACGAGTCTGAAGATACCAGGGGATGTAAACTATCTAAGCTAGGCTATCAGTTCATTTCAGGCATCCTTCGCCATGCTCCTGCTATCTGTGCTGTCATTGCGCCAACTGTGAACAGTTATAAGCGCCTAATTGCCAGGGGTAGTATGTCTGGTTTTACCTGGGCACCTGTTTATATCTGCTACGGAAATAACAACCGTACCAATATGCTGCGGATTCCCTTAGCAGGGGGGCGGGTAGAGTGCCGTGCAGCAGATATTTCTAGCAACCCCTATCTGGGTGCAGCAATGCTCCTAGCAGCAGGGTTGGAAGGCATCCGAGAAGGACTCGATCCAGGAGATCCCCATACCGAAAATATGTACAACTACTCGCTAGAACAACTGGTAGACATGGGAATTAACTTCCTACCGCGTAACCTGGATGAGGCAATCACTGCCTTTGCCCGTGATCCCTTAAGCGAGAAAGTAATGGGTTCGTTGATGTACAAAACCTATGTGCAATTTAAATCTCAGGAGTGGCAGGAATATCACACTCATGTCTCTGACTGGGAAATTCAACGATATCTCAAATTTTTCTAGCAGCAACTACGCTCTAAGCTGTCGCGCATTTAAATTGCATATTCGGGACGCTGCTCGAAGCCCATCTCACAAGACTTTGATTATTTCTTGACATACAGTTTAAATGCAGAACAGCTTAATCCTTCGCAAGCTATTGTTGTCTGCATTTTTTTGAACAACTAAGGCTAAAGCTCTAAGAAATACGAAATTTTGCGTAAGTCCTTTGTAAGGCTGAATACTTGTCCAAATCCTTTGTGTTAACAAAATCAAACTGTGCGGACAGACTCTAGTTTCTTGCCAAAAATAATAGTAAAGGTACTCTCAATGGCTCAATCTACTATGACAACGCCTGAACCTGCCCCCCGTGAATATCGCTACTTGAAACCGTCAGTTTTCTGGAGTATACGTCAGGGTTTTCCCAGATGGTTATCATTGCTGCTTGTTGGGCTTGCTCTAATTGTGCCCTTGCTGTTGTGGATGGCGATCAGTTCCCTTAAACTCGTGCCCCCCATGTTCTTGCCAACACCAGCATCAGTGATTGATGCCGGAATCAAAATGTTCACCGATGAAAACTTAATCGTAGATGTCCTAGCGAGTAGCACTCGTGTTCTGGCAGGTTTTGTTGTTGCAGGAATTATTGGTGTGCCCATAGGACTGGCGATGGGGACGTTTTACAGTCTAGATAGTCTCTTTGCGCCGATTGTTGGCACGGTTCGTTATATGCCAGTCACAGCCTTTGTTCCTCTAATTGTCATCTGGTTGGGTTTAGAAGAACCCTCTAAAATCCTGATTATCATGTTGGGGGTTGTGCTATATAACGCCATCATGGTTGCAGATGCAGTCAAGTTTATTCCCAACGAGATGATTAACGTCGCTTATACACTTGGTGCAACTCGTCGAGATGTTGTGTTTAAAGTGATTATTCCTGCCGCATTTCCCAGTGTTCTTGATACCCTTCGCGTCAATATTTCGGGTGCCTGGAACTTTTTAGTGATTGCTGAGTTGGTAGCTTCCCAAAATGGTTTAGGATTCAAAATTATTCAAGCTCAACGTTTTTTGCAAACCGATAAAGTTTTGTTCTGCATTGCCTTAATTGGGATAATTGGATTAGTGATTGACTACGGATTGAAGTGGAGTTTTCAACAACTCACGCCTTGGGCAGATCAAATTCGTCATTAAAGCGTTAACAATTTATCGGAAGATGTAACCCAACCAATTGCGCCGTTTTCTCCAAGCACTACATCAATGGCAGCCTGATGTTCCCACGGTGTTAATGCCGCACAGCAATCCTCTAGTAATAGGCAGTAAAAACCTAGATCGCTGGCATGGCGATAACTGCCTAGCACACAGCACTCAGTGGTAACTCCTGTAAACAGGAGATGAGTAACATTGTGTTGCCGCAGTAGAGTCTCCAAATTGGTGGAAACAAATATAGATTGGGCAGGTTTGTCTATTTGCAATTCAGTGTCGAGAGGTTGTAATTCTTCAATCAGTTGAGTTCCTGGCTCACCTTGAATTAAAAAGCGTCCCATTTTACCCAAACTACCGATGGGGTAACCTGCATTGATGTATCGTTCTTTTTTACTGGGCGTAACATCTGACAGATCAGGTAAATGGCTTTCTCGCGTATAAATAATTAGCAGCCCATGTTCTCTTGCCCAAGCAACCATCCTCTGGAGGCTAGGAATCATTACACGCACAGCGGATAGATCTGCTCCCAACTCATTGCCACAGAAACCCTCCAGATTACAGAAGGCATTTTGCATATCAATTACAAGCAAAGCAGCCCGTTTTAAATCAAGCGGAAAGGGGTATTTATAGGTTGGAACTAAAATGTGAGAAGATTCTTGATTACTTATAGTCATTGTCTTTACTCTATTTTTAGATTTACTGTCAGTTCTGGTAAAAAGATTGGGACTTAGGTTGGAAAAATTGCTACTCGTGCAACGGGTAATTTCAACATCTCAACAGAGCATCACCGTGCCAAAACGGGAAATTTGTACGCACTTGGCTGAAGCTCTTCCCCTGTCTGATTTCTATAAATATTATTCTGGATTGATGCAGAGTATAAGGTTAGGACTATTGCTGACAAGTTAAGCTAGGGAAATATTTTTCAATCAGCAATTATACTAATAATATCATCAATTTTAACCCACATTCCGCAGATGTGATTCATCTTACTGGTATTTTTGAAAAATCCCAGCCATCCAACTTTTTTAGTCTAACTTTTTTAACTTTGGTTTCTACTTTTTGTGTAATGATTCAGGTATCTGAAACGTAGTCACAGAAGGACTTCTACAATTCAAGCCTTCGCTAAATCAACAGCTTAATTCTCAATAGGTACGACAATCAAAGCTTTCATGGTTTCTTAATAAGAATGGATATTTGATGATTATTGGATCGAATTGTTACACCGTATAGGTTTTACTGTTTTTTACATGACCTGAATCCTTACCTTTTTGTTAAAATTAGTAGACAATATCTTAAGTTGAATCCCGGCTTTTTTTCTGACAATAACTTGCTCAATTTATCAGACAATACAATCCAATAAATTCATAGGTTCTTCGACCAACATAATAATTATATTGGCTAACAATTTATTTTTCAGAGTAGAAGGAGAGAACACGCGCTTACGTCATTATTTAGCTCGTCTACACCGCAAAACTTTATGCTATTCCAAGTCCAGAGAAATGCTGCGTCACTCGATTCGTCTATTAATTCATTACCTCAAGTTTGGTGATGTTCCTGTACCCGCGCGCTTCATCCATTAATTCAGCAACGCCCTTTTGCTCACATCGAATCTAGACGCTATTTTTCTGATCGAGGTGTTACCTTGTTCGTTTTGACTATTTTTTCTCGGAAGTCGATGGAGTATGCTTTCATTATCCCTTTTGATGCAGTCCCTTGATTGTACTCTATTTACCTGCAATCTGCTGTAAGATAACCAGCACTCAAAGAACAGACGAGTGATCAATACAGGATAATCTTTTTTGGGCAGTTTTTTCAAGATGCCTTTAACAATTTTTGTTAATGAATTTACCATTAGTATCAAATAAATACATTTTGATAGGCTCTCCTGATTTTGAGGTGATAAGCAAACCGCATATCCTTGACGAGGAGGGCATCACAGAATTGCCGGTAGGCCTATTTAGGTAAGGGTGGACATAGCTCTTTTCATGTAAGGCTTTCAGAGCTTGGAGCCAACCTTACAGACCTGAAGTATCTAGGCTTTTTTAATGCTTTTGCAGCTACAAAGCCAAGACATTAACGAAATAATCAGCACTTTGAACCCTGTCCTGAGCAGATACTTGGATCTTTGTACACGGTAGTAAATCAATGAACTCCAGACTGCCAAGGAATTTCAACCATCCTTACCTTTAGGGCACTACCAAACCACAAACGTTTTTGCCCTCTGTGCAAAAATTGAAAGGACAAATCAGCTTTTTTGTAGGAAATGCAATTCCAATAGGAGGAAATATAAGAGTTTTCAAACATTGTCAGATACAATTGACCGATTGACCGATTACCTTTTTTCCATTACCAAGAAGCTAATTTCCCGGTCTACACCGCTTTCATTAGCTTGCATAAATAGTTAGAACTGGGTGTTAGGTTTTGTACTTCAAGTCAACCTCCAGTTGCTTGTGCCTAATTCCTGTATCTATTGCTTTCGCCAATGCGCCTCCACCCCTCGTCCCCGACATTGCAAACGTCCTGCATCCCTTTCCCGGCGCAATAGACGGCGAATCAAATCAATTCCAACTGTTGGACACCGTTCCTGCAATTCCCTAATGGAGAATTCTTGAGGCAAATTGTTAATTACATCCAATACGATCGCCGTTTTAGTTCCTTTTGCGGATGTAACATATCCCACCCGCTGTTCAAACTCCCGATAAGCTGATAGCAGCATGACTCCCAAGAAATACTCCCACCAAGGTAATAGGTTGTGCTGCTCTTCATGCCATCCTTGGGAAGAGTGGTAAAGCGTATCGTAAGAGCTTTCCTTAGTTCTCTCCACAATCCGTTCCAAACTAATAAATTGCCCGACCTCATAACCGGCTTTGTATAGCAGCAGCAAAGTCAGCAACCTTGCCATCCGCCCGTTTCCATCTAAAAAGGGATGAATGCACAAGAAATCTAAAATATAAGTTGGAATCAGCAATAAAGGTTCTATCTCGCCCGATTCCCAGAGGCGATTAAACCGTTCTTGCAGGCGTTCCATTGCCGCAGGAGTAGCATAAGCGGGAGTAGGTTGAAACCTCACCACTTTAGTCCCGTCAGGATAAGTAGCGCTAATTTCATTATCCACTGTTTTCCAGCGCCCGCCTGTATTAACAGCAAAGTGGTAAAGGTCGCGGTGCAGTTGTAAAATAACACCTGTACTAAAAGGAATGTGGTTATAACTGGTGTGAATTGTAGTTAGCACGTCCCGATAACCCGCAATTTCTTGTTCTGAACAATCGCGTGGCGTTGTTTTTTCAGTTACTAATTTCTTAATCCGTTCTAGTGGCACAGTAATGCCTTCAATGCGGTTAGAAGATTCGCTGCTCTGAATAACCGCAGCTTGGCGCAAAGTGCCTAAAACTTGTGAGGCTTGTTGTTTGAATAACTCCTGCTTTCCCTTGTACTCTCCAAGCAAACGAATTGTTTGCAGAAGTCTTTGGTTGAGCTGTTGACTTTCAATGAACCCCTCTTCAAATGACAGCATATCTATTTTATATCCTTTGTATTAATTATAAACATTTATCGCAGTCAATAAGTCGGATATTGCGTGCGCTCGCATCAAAACTTTGAAACCCGATTGCAAGCAGAACCGACGCCAAATCCAGATAAATAAGTAAGGCGATAGTTGCTTTTAGCCATAGCCCTTGCCTCTCTTGTTGTCCAAGGTTTGACGCTTAGCAAATCGGGTTCAGTTTCCAGTTGCTTTAAATAAGAGCGATCGCCCGTTACAAAGGCGATCGCAATCGCCAAGAACTTGCAACAGCTCAAAGGAGCCTGAACCACCTGCTTTTCAGTAAACCTAACCACAATCCAATTCCACTCTAAGAATAATTGATTGCGGCGCATATCCCTGTCAGCATCGCAGCAGTGAGTGGGCTTCTTAGATTTGCCAGAATAAGGTTCATCAATCTCGACATCAATTCCGAGTCCAGATGGAGTGTGAATTACAGTAAAATCTGCTGAATAGCTCCTCTGAGATAACGGAATTTTAAACTCTGCTGCTTGGACAACTTCCTCGAAATATTGCTGTAAGTATTGCAAAAAGCGTTGTTCACTCACTCCTTGCCGAGCTTGAGATGTGCCATTAGGACTAACGCGAAGTGACATCAAATCCTTGAGCAATCGATTTCTGGAATCTAACTCAAGTTTTGCACTTTTTAAACCTGTCTGCAACCCTTCTTTTTCCACCTTAAAACTAGAAAATTCTTGCTGTTTATTCGAGGATAAATATTGATGGGATAATATATTTTGTTGGTTGTACTCAAGAATTTGCTGTTTATACCTGGATAGCAGTTTTTGACGGCAACCAAACACATAACTATAAGCAGCCGCAATTAAACATGAATAAGCAGCTACTACCAACAGCATTTCCCACCACAGCCAACCCCAAGAAATAGCTAATAGCGGAAGTGCGATCGCACCATAGAGCCAAAACACCCAAATTAACCACAGCAACTTGACAGGTAACACCACAGGTGGTTGAGGCGGAGTCAGCAAAACAACAGGTTGCTCGAATTGTTGAGTTTCTTGAAGTTGGGATGAGGTGGCACAACTAGAAATTGCCTCTGGCAAAGGATATTGATGGCAGAACTGCATTACCACTTTTGGGTAAAAAACTATAGGATAATTCATAACTTTAAATACTTCTTTTTTTAAGAGCGCGGTCGCGCTATTTTTAAGAAAGTTTTTTGAATTGTATGCAAAAAATTACCCAGTCAAACTCACAAGATTTAACTCATTCTCAACCAGGTAGCAAAATTCAAAAGGACAAACAAATCTCTCTTAAATCCGACGCGGCAACAATGGCTGCGCTTACTCAACTCGAAGAACGCCGCGATTATTATCACACCTGCATCAACGGAGAATACTAAGCATGAATTTAGCCACAGCGACGCTTGCTCAAAGTTCAATAACTGCGGCTCAAGTTTGGCATCAACTAGAGTCAGCAGAAAGCTCAGAAGAAATTGACCAACTGCTGCAATCCCTTTGGCAAACCCAAGAAACTCAGGAACTTGCTGTTGATGCCCATGCCGACTTAGCCGACCAAATTGATGCCGAAATTGCAGGAATTACAGCCCGGATGCAGTATTTGATAGAACTGCATTCAAGAGCTATCAACAAACTCCAGGGGTGGAGAGAGCGCTTAGATAAAACCGTTCTCTACTTCAACGAGTGCGGCGTGTTAACTTCCGAAGTTATTGGCAAACACCGCCGCATTACTGTCAAGGAAAATCCGCCTACCTGTGAAGTTTTGATTGACCCATCTCAACTATCAGAACCCTATCGTCGAGTCGAAACCAAAACCGTAATTTCTGCCGACAAAAAGGCGATTGCAGATGCTTGGAAACAAGGAATGCCTGTAGATGGCACTAGGGTTTTTCGCAAGCGCAAAGTAGTTTACAGCTTGCTTCCAGGTAACAATTTGCACTCTCTTCAAGCCAACCAGACGCTTGAAAGTCGTTCTTCGGATAAAACGCCGTCCAAAAAACGGCGTTAGCCATCTTTTCAGGTGTCAGGAAGGCCTTGATTTGACACCTGAATTATTAGACATATCCGAATTAGACACCTCCGAATTATACCATTTATGAAAAGTTATGCAACAGTAGCAACAGTAGGTTGATTTCGTGAAATAAACCCAACGATGCAAATTGTAGCAAGACTTTTTAGAAATGGTATTACAATGTGACACGTTTGTTTTGTAAGAGCGAAGACTTAATTTCGGTCGGTATCTCTTATAAATCAATCCAGTATTGAGGGTTCTCCACTTGTTCTTCGGTGACGTTGAACAACGTTGATGCTCTACCTTTAATAACCCCGTCAGCATCAAAACTCAAACCGCCAAACTGCTGACTGTTTTCACCTTCTCCAAAAGCAACGCGAGCAAGTGCATCGCTATCGCTATCAGAGAAATAATCCCGTTGGCTTTCCATAGCCGTAGTTGTGCGAACTACTTTCATTTTTTTTCTCCACATTGGGATTGTCATTCTGATTGTAACACGCTACTTCTTTCTTCTAAACCCCTCCAATTGGAGGGGGTGAATATCACTCAGTAGCAGGAATTTGTGAAGGAACAACATTGTCAAAATCTGGACTATTACTGTGCGTAAGTCCTAAAAATGTAAAAACTAGGATTCAGGAGCTAATCAATGAGCAGAAGAAAACTTACCCCAGAATATCGCTCCACAGAATGGGTAGCTGGGGAAGGACTAAAAATCCCAGTCTTTGATATGTCCTTGACTGACGGTAGAGCAAAGGGGCGGTACCAAGCTGAATCAGAAGTGCTGCGTAACTCCCTGCTTGAACTGCTTTTTGAACCTGAAGAATTAGCATCCCTAAGCATCGTTAAACCCGACCCAAATGATAGCAGCTTCGACCCTCTGAAAAACATCGATTTCGGAGATGGTATTACCAGAAGAGTTGCTTTCAGCTCCGGTAAAAATGTTTACTTTGCAGACATTGAACTCTCAACTAAACTGTTGAGCGTATTCAAAACTCAACCCGACCACGCCTGTCGCTATGGCTCACTGCTAGTTAGCAGTTGTAACCAAGGAGCCAAATTGTTAGATAGCTCCCTTGACGGCGAAACCTTGCGACTCAAAATTGTTGATTCTCAAAGCGATGACCAAAGTGAAAAAGCGAAAGCTCATAAGTGGCAAACCGGAGACTGTCACGGTAAAATTTCACCGGCACTAGCCCAACAATTAGGAGGGAATTACAACCGACCTTTTCAATTCAGATTTGCCTGGATGCAGGAATGGGGACAAGAAGACTGCCACACTCCAGAAATTAGCTTTCTTGCCAAAGGAACGCTGTTGCCTGATGCTAATTTAACCTCCGAGTTGGGTTATGATATCATCATAGATCGCTCCTCTATCAAAGGAGTTGCTAAAGAGCAATTAGCGGAACTTATCCCCTGTGGCGACTACGAATTTCCCAAAGCTATACTGGGAAATCGAGGCAACGCCCAAGTAACTGAATACGAAAATTCCTGGCAATTTTCGATTTGGTATTCCGAAGCAGCTATTGGGGCTGACATCGCGACACCGACCAAAATTGAAGCCCAAAAGCTCGCTGACTTGCAAAATAACAGGCTGCAACTTGCCAAATACTTAGTAGAGCAACACGACAAAAAAGCTGCTTTTCAATCTAGCCTTCACGAAGACAGCAGCGGATTAGAAGACGAAACAGATGAAAAAGCCCAGCGCAATGAATCCCGGCTAATTTCAATTTTGAGGAACGACAAACTCGGTCAACTCCTCGACTTTCCCAAAGTCGTCGATTTCATGCAAGAACAACTGGCTAAAAAGTGGAAAGACTTAGCAATTAAGGGAGCAATTCATCACGGTTCAGCAATGGCTCAACCTTGTGAAAGCCTCAAACCCGGTACAATTGTTGCCCCCCACTTGCGACACGGCACAGAAGTCATCGTTACCCGATACCCAATTGTCAGTAAAGATAACATCCGCCGCTACACAGTAGACAACAAAAGCCATCGCGCATTAACGCAATACAAAGGGTGCGTTTTCATTCGCTCTGACCAAGCCATGCAGCATCATCAATGCGATTTTGACGGCGATCAATTAGTGATTACGCCTGCTTCCCGAATGCCGAATATCGCCTCTGAAACCAGGCACGCTAATCAAGAGAATGAGTACGATGCAGTTGAGAAGCGAGAGAAAGTTGACTACAATAAAGCTACCGATAGTAATGGCGCTCGCAAGTATACCAAATTGCGGCAAATTGCCGTAGCGATCGCCCAAAATAAAATCGGCTGGGTGGCTACCTTAATCGGGAGAGTGCAATCGTCAGCAGCAGAACCGGGACAGCCAGAAAGTTTATTCAATCAACAGAAGCGGCAGCTTCTTGGAAAGCTGTTTGATGCCCTGCAAATTGAAGTGGACAGTCCCAAAAGTGCTACTCGCACCGAAGACCACCACCCCACCTTGTTGTCCAAGGCTAAGCAGTGGTCAGAACAGCACCCAAGCTACCTATTTGACTACAAAGACGACCCCAGGCTTTACAAAACCGTGCCATTACCTATAGGAGACGGCACCGCTATCAATTGCATTGCTAGGGAGGCTGTTAACCCAGAGTGGGAACCGACTCGTCTAAAAAGCCGCCACCGCGACGAATTTCGCTACCTGTTTGAGTCTCCTTCTGATTTAGATGAACGAGAAAAATGGGAGAAATATTATGTCAGGTGGGCGCAAGATATTAAGGAACGCTATCGAGAAAGGATGGGTGAAATTCACTTGGAGTGCGGCGGCGATTCTAAGGCAATTAAAGAAGCCGTCAGCAAGTTATACGAGAGCTTAAGAGCCGATGTGACCGAAGCTTGGACTGACCCTGAAGAACGGTTTTTAGCTGCTAGTGCGATGTGGCACGTCGAAACCGCAAATCCCAACTTAGAAGTTCCTCGCAAAGCTTGTAAGGAACTTTCTCGCCAACTGCTGATTGAATTCAACCTTGAACCTGAGTACGAGCGACTGCACGAAGCAATGCCAAAAGACACTTACGTTCTGAGCGTCCCTTTCGAGGAATTTGAACTCGACGGCAGCAATAAGACTGTCAGGGATAAGAAGCGACAGCCAGTTGGCAAAGACTTAGCTGGACATTGGAAAGAATTGTTAGACAGCAAAGGTATTAAATATGAAGCAATTTTGCATCCGAGCCTGCCAATGGTCAATTTTGCCTTAATTGAACCCAGCGACAAACTGGTGGGAATTCTTGAGAAGAAGTTTTGCGGAAATGTCAACGACATCGATAGTTTAGACTTAACTTACCGCGATGGTCTTGGTCGCACCAAAGATGTCAGTTCACGCATTGTAGCTCCTGCAGATTATACTTGGCTTGAGTCCCAAAACCAAACACCTAAAGCAGCATTGGTTCTCAATTTGTTTACAGATGAAATTTGCCAGCAATTGCAAAGCTTTCAGTTTGACAGAGCTGAACTGATTGGACAGAAGTACAATGACTTGAAAGATGTTGACTTTAGCAGTCCAAAATGGAGGCAGAAAACATTGACTTTTGAGGTGGGTTCTGTTAGCGGTAGCGGTTCGAGGCGCGACGGCAGCCCTATTGTCCTCCTTGACGGACAAGAATTAGCTATGTTCTCTGCTAATTCACCTAAATTGCCGATCGGTACTACCTTTGAGGCCACTATTGAACCCTCGCCTAAAGGCAGCGCTCTGATCTTAAACATCAACCCTAGCTCTGTGCAACTAATTGAATCAGTTGAGGAACTTTCAGAAGTCCCGCCAACCTTTTGTCAAGACCGATCGCAATCCGTACCGGCAACCCCTACCCAAAAGCGATCGCAATCCGTATCGCCAACCCCTAGCCAAAACAAACCGCCGTCTCTACCCGAAGACCTTGCTGCCAGCCCCGCCCACCTCTCACAATTGCTGAAAGATGCGATTTGTGAAGCATATAACCAAACTGGAGAAACTAAAATTCCTGTGGGGAACTGGACAGCTTTTATTAGCCAATCTCGCAATAATGTTAGGTGTTTAGTCAGAGATGAAGCTGATAATCCGGTCTTGGCTGCTGACTTAAAAACCGGTCAAATCATTAAGAAGCTTTCTGAAAACAGCAGCGCTCACTTTCTCAAATACCTCTTAAAAGTAGATGCTGAATTAGCAGTCACATCCTCAAAAAATAGAGTTGCCGGCGCACAACTTTAACGTAATTTAGAAAGTCATATTATGTCCGCTAACTCGAACATAATTGCAATTCTATTACTTGGCTGTGGCGAATTCACAAATACCTGCTCATGCAAATCATAGAAAAAGCGCAAACCTTTTCAATGCGTGTTGCCTAAATGTGTCTTGCTTGTCGGAGGTCAAAGTCGAATGAGGCAAGAAAAGACACATTCGATTTTGACCTCCCTTGAGGACATTCGTACAACACACATTGAAGCCTGCGGTTTTATGGGGATTTTGACGGACATGATATGACACTTCTTTTGCTTCCGCTTAATTAATACCTTCCCCCTCCGATTGGAGGGGGTCAGTTTAAGTCCCAAAAACCGCTCTTCCGAGTGAAGTCAGTAGCCATACTGCTCGAATTTCATGGGAAATATCCACTCACGCCGCCACAAAGATTATGGCTACAAAAACAGCATACCGAAGCCGAAGCCAGGGAAACTACATCACCCCTAACACAGCCGAGGGCAAGAAAATCCTCAACTACCTAAGAAATCGCTGCGAGAAAGCTTTAGATTACTGCCTGGAAAATGGACTCACCAGCGTAGAAGATTTTGCCGATGCAATTGAAGAACTAACGGAAGCCGACGGCAAACCTGGCATTAGCGTGGAGGTCAAGCATAACGGACTCGTCCTCAGTTTGAGCGATCGACCCGAGTACGGTTCTACCACAGGAAAGTACATGATGGAGCACTTGGGAGAGCCGGACGACTACCGATTTACTAAAACAGGAATTGAAGCATTACTCGATTCGCCTCGAACTAAAACAAGGTCTAAAAAAGACAATTTACTAGATGAATTGGATGATGAGCAACCCTCCCCCAAGTCTAAATCTAAAGCTGCAACTAAGTCTAAAAAAGACGATTTACTAGATGAATTAGAGGATGAGCAACCCTCGCGTCGATCGAAATATCAAACGGCCAACAAGTCTGAAAAAGACGATTTGCTAGATGACTTAGAAGATGATGAACCATCGCACAAATCGAAATCTAAAGCCAATATCAAATCAAAAAAAGATGAAATAGAAAATTCGGATGACGACGAGCCATCACCCAACTCTCAAACCAAAAGAAGACCCCGAAAAGATGACGTAGAGGAGTTGGAGTCGGAAGAACCACTGGTTAAATCTAAAGCCTTAACCCGCTCTCCGAAAAATGAACTAAGTGAGCTAGATGAGTTTGAAGTCAAAGAACCTCAACCTAAAGCTAAGCCTCAAACTAAAAGCCACCTTAAAAACTCTGAGCGAGAAGATTTGGAAGACGAAGAATTATCAGCTAAATCCCAAGCCAAAAGAAAACTTCAGACAGATGAAGCGGTAGAAGTTGCTGAATCCTTAGCACGCACACCTTCAAAAACCCGAACGAGCCAACAGCAACCTCAAGGCAAAAAATCAAACGACCAGAACATCGATAGTATCCTCGATGCTGCTGTACAAGTTAGTGGTAGAACAGCCATTTCTGGAAGTGAGGTAGAAGGTACAACTGTCAGCGGCCTGAGCGGTCAAGTTGCGGTTCTCGCTACTCTGATGGGGAAAAAAGCAGCTTCTCAAATTATAGAAGCTGCTCTTGGGGCTGGAAAAGAGCGCCAAGTTGCCGGTATTGTCAAAAGGCTCCAAGCTCAAAGCCAGCGAGCTGACTCGCTCTCGCTGCGGGTTACCAACTTGGTTGAAGCGGATTCAGTTGCAGATGCAAGGGTCGAATCCGAAGCTTTACCAATAGCTGAACCGAAGCCAGAACCGGAAGAAAACATCTTACCTGAACCGGATGCCGAATTTGTCTCAACACCCGCTATGCTCTTAGCTAAAGCTGTTAGCAAAGTCCACGGAAAAGTTGATAAAATTTCCGGTCGTGTGACAGACAACAATTCTGAAAAAACGGCTTCTATTAAGATTGACACAGAGGCGAGTTTTGAAGAACAGCTCGTACAAATAAATGAAGCACTCAACCGACTTGAAAAGCGACTAGATACCCTAGAAGAGCGAATAGAAGCTTTAGAGAACAAACTTTCTCTTCAAAAAAGCGAGACAGGCGTTCAAGCTGGGGATGCAAAATTAGAACCGCCCGACAGCTCAACTCCATCCCTCAGCGACCAGTTCGTACAAAACGCAACAGAAATAGGTGAAAAACTTTCATTAGAATCAACAATCCTAGCTAGCAACAGCGCTAGCGCTACTGCTAAAAAAATCACTGTGACAGCCCAAAATCTTACTCAGGACGCCCAACTTGCAGCAACACTGGCAAAAATTTACAGCCTAGCTGAAGAAGAAGCAAATGCGGAAGGCATTGCATTAGAAGACGGGGTTGATTTTGGACAAGCCAAACTTTATGTAACAAATTTTGACTCCTCTACCGCTGTCAGCTTAAAAACTAAGGAAGGCGAGGAACTGTTTTCAGCAGTACAGGATAAAACTGGAGAATGGGAAGTTACAAACGACTTCCTGAAACCTGAAGAAAAAGAAGAACTCGACCGTTTAAAGATTTTTCAACAAGCTCTCAACCAAGAACGTCTAGCTGAAATGGTAAAGAGAAGCGGTCAGGATGAAGTGAGCTTTACCGATTCCCAGGGCTCGCGCCTCGACTTTGAAGTCGAATTCAGCGATAAATCCAAGTCGAAGGGTACTGTCAAAGGCTTTAACTCTCACAGCGAGATAGTTTTTGAGGCTAGCCTCCAAAAAGGTAATCTTGAGGTACTTCTGTGCGACATTCCACCAGAAGTAGTTGAAAATCTCCTCTCCCAACAGCAACTTGCTCCAAACCAGAACTCCAACAAGCAGGAAGCTAGAAAAACTGAGGTGGAAATGGAAATTTGAAATAACTTTTTTTACTTGCACCCTCCATTTGGAGGGGGTCACTCTCACTGTATAAAATCACCTTTTTTGGCGATTTTGCAGGGATTAGATGCAACTTAAATTAGCATTAAAGCACTAAATTAATCGAGATAGTGACATGGCTACTTACTTAGACCAAACAAGAAATGAACGAAACCGCAACTCATTATCACGCTGGTTAAAACAACAGAAAATCAAACTGGGCGACATTCCATTCCTCGGCATTTGCCTAACCTCACTCATCTACTTCAGCATTCACGACCCGCTCTTAATTGCGACTTTAGGCTGCTCCAGCATTGTGTTTTTGAGTTTATGGCATCTCACTAGAGCTATTCCCATTGTAGAGCGATACATTGGCTGCAAAATTCGCTTTTGGCACATTGCCACTGCCATTATCACCTCTACTGCGCTTTGCTCCGTACTCGATTCCCCAGCCAACGCCCTCTTCCTCTCCGGCTTAGAAGAATTTATGCAAGAACTCGCAGAAGGAGCCTCTTCAGCAGGAGGCGAAGCTATTGATACCGAAGTCATCGAACTGATTTTCAACTTAATTCGCGGAGCATTTCTTTTGTTAGTAGCAGCCGCTTCTCTTTTTGCCTACAACCAAGCACAACAAGGTAATGACTGGAGACCAATTGTTACCCAAGTTGCCTTAGCCTTTGCCATTGTAATTGCCGTTGACGTAATAACTTTTCTGTTCGTTGGCAATGGCGGAGGTGGAGGAGCTTAGGGAAGAATGGGAATGGGAATGGGAATGGGAATGGGAAGAATAAATTTTCTAGTTTTGAGTTAAACCTTCTTCTCTTACTTATCCAAAATCCTCTCGCTTGCCTTGAGAAGAACGTGATTTTACTCAACTTGTTCCACCCTTCCTATTCTTTTAATTAGGAACACTGAATACTAGATGTTACTAGCTAACAATCCCCTATATTTTTTCCCTTCCCCTCCCTTCCCAACACAAATTAGTAGCGATTGAAACTAATAACAACCTGGCTTTCCCTTCCCTTCGCCTTCCCCTTCCCCCTCCCCCTATTACCATGCTTAAAGACCCAGATAAAGACTTTATTTCTGTCAACAAAATTCTCGGCAAACAAGCCAGCATCGGCATCATTCCAGCGGAACAGCTAATTCCCTGGATGTTAATCACTGTAATTTCCTACATCCTCACCAACGGCCTATTCAGCTTAGGAATGCCTTGGTTTTTCATCACTACTTTCTGGCTAATTGTAAGCTGGTGGCTCCTGACAGGTAACAAACCTCACCTTTTTGTAGACAGGTTTAGACCTCCGCCGGGGAATGAGTGGTACAACGGTAATCTTTTATACCTTTCTCCCGTTCCCCAACACCGACCAAACCCGATTCGCCACCGAATCAGCGATTCACAAGTCCGAGTCAAACTTAAACCCAAAGTTGCTCCCACTCAACAAGGAGGTAACAGCCGACTTATGCCCTTCCAAAACTACCAAAACCTCCTGTGTTTAGTCACTATCAAAAAGGATGGTCGAGAAGTTTCTGGTTACTTACTGAATGAAGGCAGTCAATACCAAATTGTATTCGGATTCGAGACGGCTGGCTTTCACAACATTCTCTACCGCCATGAAGTAAACAATGCAGCCACCGCCTTAGAAGAAGGGCTAAAAGACATTCCCGCAGGCGAAAAAATGACCTTTCACACCGGCTGCTACAGCAGCGATTGCCTTCGCCAGCAACAGTTAACTGCATTGGCTGATAACTGTCACCTCAAACCCATTTCTGTACTCGTTCGTAACGAACAGAAACGCATTCAAGAACTCAACTTAGCAGGCACCAGACAACTGTGGAACCAAACTATTTTCTGCACTTGGACATTCAACGCTCAATCTGGCTCCAAATCCAACGACCCTCTGAGTAAATTCATCAATGGAATTATTAACACAGCCAACAGCATTGCTGCACAATTTACAGGCAACCAGCGCATCTACTCTGAACGCTTTTACAAACAACTGCTGCTCGACGCTTTCGAGCAAGGCTATATCCGGTGGGAACTCTTGCTAAACACCAAAATTGGACTGGAAATTCAACCCATGAATGCCCAAGCATTGTGGGGATGGCTGTGGCAAAAATTCAACAGCGCACCCGTACCCCTTATCCCCCAACTTCTCACCTTAAAAGAAACCGCGTCGGACTACAAACTAACCGAAACCATCAACAGTCACAAACACGCCTGCACCATTTTAATTGAAGGTATGAGCGGCCGTTCGAGCTGCCCGGAACACAGAAAAGCTAGCTCACGCATTTTGCTCCCCGGCAGAAACGCAGAATGTGGCGTGCTAACAATGGAAGAGGGCCCCGGCGGCTGGCTCAATACTAGAGAGCAACTGCAATGGCTCTGGAAAATTATGAGCAACAGCTACGTCCGCGATACTGAAGCCGTTGTCGAAATTAGCGCCGCTCCCAACTTTATTATTCAAGACAACTTAGCAAGGCAAGCTAAACAATCAAAAAGTGCCAAAAAACGCGCTTTAGAAAAAGGTCAAGGTCGCGATGTAGGAGCAGAAGTCAAACAGGAAGAATCCTTTGAAGCCCAGAAAAAAATGTACAAAGGTGCAAGAGCAATTCACGCTGCTGTCACCTTCTTAGTCTACCGACCAACCCCGGAGCAACTAACACACGCTTGCCAAATGCTCTCCCACAGCTTCGGCTCTGCCAAGGTATTAAGAGAGCGCAATATTGCTTGGCAACTGTGGCTAGAAACTTTGCCCATTACTGTAAGCTGGCTGTTGCACAGCAGTTCGCTAATTAACGAACGCCGCCTCACCTTAGACACCGAAACTGTCCCCGGTATTTTGCCCTTAACTGCTGTAAGGGACATCGACTCAAAAGGAGTTGAATTCATCACCAAAGGCGGCAAACCCGTGTACGTTGACCTCATGCACAACCAAACCAGCCGCGCTGTCATAACAGGCGAGTCTGGTTCCGGTAAAAGTGTTTTGGGATGGCGATTTGCAGCCGATGCAATAGCCGCTAATATCCCAGTAGTCGGTATGGACATCTCAGCAGGAAGCGGCAGTACCTTTGAGACAGCAGTGAAACTGTTAGGCGACGACGGTGCGTACTACGACATCACCTCTGGCAGCTCGAATCTACTCGAAATACCCGATTTGAGGCGTTTTGACAGAGAAGAGCGATCGCGCCGACTAGACCAATGGAAAGAGTTTATCAGAAAAGCGCTGACTATTATCAGCATGGGCAAAGTCCGCGACCCAAAATTAGCGCAGCGAGTCGATGCCATTTTGCTGCTAACTCTGAAAAAATTTCTGGAAGACCCAGACATTATCGAGCGCTACAATACGGCCTTTGAAAAAGGCTGGAAATCGACCGCGTGGCAAGAAATGCCAACCCTCACAAACCTCCTGAAATTCTGCACAAAAGAGCAACTAAACCTACAAAACTTTACCGACTTCGACCGCATTGCCATCAACCAAATTATCACTCAATGCAACGCCTTACTAGCGTCACCTTTAGGGAAAGCAATTGGCAGACCGAGTACATTTTCACCCGAACCCGCTGTTAAGTTTTTTGCCCTTAGCGGTTTGGGTAACGAACAAGACCAGTATTTAATGGCCATTAACGCCCACGCTGCTTGCATCCGCAACGCACTTTCTCACCCTAAAAGCCTATTTATCGGAGACGAACTTTCGATTTTGTTTAAAAAAGATGGATTTGCTGAAGTAGTAGGTGAACTCTGTGCAGTGGGTAGAAAGAATGGCATTTCAGTGCTCTTGCTATCCCAAGATATCGACAGTATTTGCGATTGTAGTGCGGGAACTATGATTATGCAAAACATGGTGTATCGAATTACCGGAAGATTGACATCAAACGGAGCCACTTCTTGGATCAAAAATTTGGGGTATCCGGCTGAAATTATTAGCCAGAATGCCACAGAAGCTTTCCTTCCCAGAGCTGCCGACCTTTATTCCAATTGGCTAATTGAAAAAGGAGGTCGTTTCTGGCAAAGCCGATACTATCCAGGCGAAATGATATTAGCAAGTGTGGCTAACAATCAAGCTGAATTGATGGCTCGCGCGCGAGTTATGGCTCAATATCCCAATACGTTAAAAGGACAATTGCTAGCACTCAAACAATTTGCCTCTGAATATGTACAAGCCGTTAAAGAAGGACGTTCATTAACCAATATTGGCAAGAATGCAGTCACTGATATCAATGGACACAAATCCCCTCAAGACCTTATTGCTAGCTAGACGGAGAAAAACTGATGAAATCACCGAAATTGCTTGTTAAACTTGCCCTCGGCATTCCTGCAATTTGGCTGAGCTTAATACTAAATTCTGTTGAAGCAAAAGCTCAAACCTCTGACAGCAATCCGACTGCAACACAGCTTCCCACCTCAAACAATCCTAACAGCAGCACTTTCAGCCGCTCCAGCTTCACAGTTCCCAATCAACAAATAGAAAGCCAAATTCAAAAATCCGCTAATAACTTCTTGAGCAACCCGAAAGAAATAGGAGGTATAGAAAACACAATTAGCGACATAACAGGCGAAATTTCAGATACCATCTCCACCATCTCCGACAGCATCTCAGGCATTTGGGACAATTTGTTAAAGAAAGTAGAAAAATTCAGCAGTGAAATAGAGTCAACCCTCTCTTCATTCCTAGGACAATTGAAAGTTCCAGACCTAAAAGAAGCAGTTAAAAGCATAATGGACGGCAACACCTCCGAAAGCGAAGGGACAAAACTATCCGCTGCTTTAGAGAAGAGACCGCAAGATTCTTACAGCCTCAAAGAGAATACCGCAGAACTCGCAGAAAGAGAAAGTGCTGTCAGTGAAGCCAATAAAGCCACTCTCAGTAAAGAAGCTCAACAAAAGCAAGCTCAGATGAAAGAAATTGTCCAGCAGAACGTAGAGCAAACTAATCGCGAGAGCCAAAATTCAATGGAATTGGGTGCTGATTCAGAAGGTCAAGATGTCACACAGAACATTATGAGAAACATATCTCAACAAAGTGCGCTCGCAGCTAAGCAAGCAGCCTTATCAGTAGAAAATCAAAGTGCCTTAGTCATGCAGGGCCAGCAAGCTCAAATCGATCGCAGTTTTGCCAACATTCTCAACGCTCAACAAGCTGAAGAACTCAACGAAATTAACACAGCCCAGAGACGGCAGGATGCTGCGGCGGCTACCGCTTCTTCTACTCAAGCCGGACTGTTTCAAATGCCGGGAGGTATCACTCTGGGTGAATAAGGGAGTGGGGAGTAGGGAGTGGGGAGTGGGGGAGGGGGAGAGGGGGGGAATGGGGTGAGGGGATAAGGGTTTCCTGTTTCCGCTTGTCCCGCTTGTTCTCTCCCACTCTCCCACTCTCCCACTCTCCCCCTCTCCCTCTTTCTCCCCCTCTCCCACTCTCCCCCTCTCCCTCTTTCTCCCCCTCTCCCACTCTCCCCCTCTCCCCCTCTCCTTCCCCTTCCCCTTCCCCCTCCCCTTCCAAAGATGCTGACACAACTAATCGCCCAAACTAGCACAGCAGGACAAGCCCTGGACACTCTCTCTGACGCCATAGAAGTCTCTCAAAAGACCGTCGAATCGTGGAATTTAGTTTGGTTTAACACCTTCAACACTCAAGAATCCTCTCTCTGGATTGCCTTAGTCAAACTAGGACTAATTCTCGCGGGAATATCTGTTACTTACCTCGCTGTCACCAGTGGCAAAGAAATCATCGAAAAACAGTCTTGGTCAGAGCTAGTAGCCATGTTTATCTGGCCACTCGTAATTGTAGTATTTCTCAGCAACAACGGTAAAGTCTTAGCTGAAAGTGTCAAATTCATCAAAGCTGTAGGCAGCACTCAAGTTCAAGAAATTATGAAAATTCAAGTCGGAGAAATGACCTTCAGAACTGCCCTGAGTGACGTTAACCTCACCAGTGCTGGAAAAGAAGAAATCGAAAAACTCTACAGCGAATGTCAGGGCAAAGTTGGATCAGCTTTAGTGGAATGTTGGAACAGCAAAAAACAGCCAGCTCAACAAATCCTCCAGGCAGCCGAACAGCAAAATGGAGGACCTCTCAAAAGCTTGCAGCGATTTGTCGAAAACTTAGGCAATGTTGCCAATCTTCAGGATATAGGAAATGGCGATTTTGCAGGACAAGTTTTTAGGTCTACTGTCTTGCCCATCATTCGCTTAATTCTTAGATCAGTACAGTGGGCATTTGTCAATATTTTAGAAGCAGCATTGTTGCTAACAGCTCTATTCGGGCCTCTGGCAATGGGTTTATCACTATTGCCGCTGCAAGGAAAACCAATCTGGGCTTGGTTAATAGGATTTATGTCGTTATTTGGAGTGCAATTGGGGTACAACATCGTCGTTGGATTAGTCGCTGTAGTGATTGTCAAGTCCGATGCAGAGTTAGTTACAGATATCGCATTTTTATTCTTTTTAGCTGTGTTTTCTCCCGTTCTAGCCGTGTTAATAGCCAAGGGTGGAGGAACTGCTTTGTACAGTGCGATCGCCAATAGCACCAAACAACTTACAGATATTGCCAGTAACGCGATCGGCGTTATTGCTGGAAAACTGATCTAGGGGAAGGAAATTCCGATAGCTTTTTCTTCACCGAACCGAGTTGTTACTCACTACTCAAACCCAGCTTCCCAATCCATTTTCTCCCTATCTCCCTATTCTCTATCCCCCATCTCGCCATCCCCTTCGATAATATGAAATTTCCACAATCACAACCCTTACTCCCTGAATCTAAAAACACCTTAGCCTTGTGCTTTGTTCTACTCACAAGCTTTGTTTTCCTCCTGACAATTGCTGTTTTAGTGAATACAGTCAGTTTGAGAGCCTTATCTCAAAGAAAAGTTACCTTTGTCCAGTTAAAAGACGGAACCGCAGCACGAATTGCAGAACAAGATGAACTGTACAGAGAGCCGAAAATTATCCAAAATTTTGTATCCAGTTGGGTAAATTTAACCTGGGCTTGGTCAGGCAAAATTCCCGGCACAAATGACCCAGACCCCGGCATTAAAGTTAAAGGTTCCCAAGTTCCTACAACTGCTTGGATGGGTTCCTTGATGATGGAATCAGAGTTTGGTAAAGCTTCCCTGGTCGAACTTGCCAAACTCGTTCCCAACACCATCTATTCAGGAAAAACCCGCTCTGGAGTCTATATCTCTCACATCTCAGAACCCAGAGAAATAAAAAGAGGTGTTTGGGAAATAGATGTAATTGCTACTCGCGTCGTGCTGGAACAAGGCATTGGAGAAAGCCGAGAACAGTTTAATCGAACTTTCACCGTCAAAGCCGTAGAAATTCCCAAATCCCCTCTCAAAGAAAACGCTAATGAATTAGAGAAGACTATTCACTCTTTGAGAGCAGCCGGATTAGAAATTTCCCGAATTGTCGAATTCAAACCATAGAAGAGGAAAGAGACATGGAAAGGGGACGAACCGGCAAGTGGGTAAATTTAAAAACCTACCGTAACAACTAAATAATTTAAACATTTAGTATGTTTCATCCCTTTGCTTTAAGTCTTCTCTCTTTGCTTTTTTATGTACAGTTAAACACAACACATTCAACTCTAAAGCCATGACTAACAAAAGAAATGGATTAACCGAAAATCCAATTAATACCACTCCTGATAATAGTACCACTACAGCCAATATGAATCATACAACTGCATCAAGTGAATATACCCCTAATAATGACGATAACATCAATTCCCCTATTTCCCCTTCTCCAAACCCTTCCCCTTCTGACGATGATATTGATGAAAACTTCATTGCTAATTTCGACCCCAATGCACCCCTAACACTTGAAACTCAATATCAACTTGCTCAAGATGAGGAAAGACCACTGCCCCCGCCTGTTTCCGAAAGAGGCGTTCCTAGAGCAGTGACAATGCTGCTGTTGACTGGTGGAATACTATTGCTAGGACTGCTGATTTGGCAATTTATCAAACCTAAATCACCTCGCGAACCTATCGCACAATCAACACCAAAAGAAAGCTCTTCTGGCACCATTAAAGATGAAAAACCGGAGTTGCTGGCTAAATTAGCTTACCAAGACCAACAAAAACTGTTAGCCGAAAAACCGCAAAAAACCGCAAAACCCAAAACAGAACCGTCGCCCAAACCGTCAAGAGCCCCGCGAACTCCGCGAACTCCGCGTCTAGTCGCTACCCGGAGCGCTGCACCGCCACCTACTCCTCTACGCGAACCCCTACCCGCACCCCGAACAGTAGTGCGGACGGTAACAGTACCCGCACCCATACCGCAAAGAACACCCGCGCCCCCACCAGCCCCCATACCCAAACCGTTAATACCCCCACCTTTAATTCCAACTCCAACAGAAGAAAAAATCGACCCGTTTGAGCGGTGGAACCAACTCGCTCAACTAGGACAAATTAGGGGAAATTTTGACCCTAACCGAATAGCGAATGCCGCGAGTGCAACACCAAGCACTCCAGCGACAACAAGTGCTACCGCCGCCGCTCTGACAAAGCCAGCTCCAACAACTGAATTCCTAACAGTCAATATCGGCAACCAAAAGTCGCAACCCTCATACGTTTCTTTCGAGCAAATCCCAGAAAAACTATATAGCCACCCAAATAACGCCAGCGGGGAAAGGCTACACCCGGAGTTTCCTTATGGAGAGGACAGCCTCGAAACCACCGACAACTCCCAAAACCCCACTAACCAATTAACTCCGGCTTCCTTTTCCCCCCAAACAAGTTCCGATTCTACTGATAACTCAATCGAGACGGAGGCTCGACTGAGCGCGAGCCGAACGTCCTTGCCCGCCGATACAGAATTTCAAACCCTTTCCCCTGAAGCTGCTCCAGAGGCTTCTGCCTTAACAAACTCCCCAACCCTAGAACAAGTAAACTCCCCAGGGGCAAAAGGCATTCTCAACCGCACGCCCCAAAGTTCTTCAACCTCCCAAACAGCTCAGGTTCCCCTTGGAACCACAGCCAACGGCATAGTTTCGGTTCCCCTGTTGTGGGATGAAGGCTCAGGCAAACAGCTTTACGACAAATTTGCCGTCACCCTCACAGCCGACGTAACGGCAACTGACGGCTCTATTGCTTTTCCTGCCGGCACAGTTGTCATTGTCAAAGCCAACACCGTCAGCAAAACCAATCGCATGGTACAAGCTAGTGCTGTAGCGCTCGTCTACTCTGATAGAAACGGTCAGATTAAACAGCAGCCCATTCCAGAAGGCGCAATTTTGATTGCAGGAGAGGGCGGAGGGCCGCTGATTGCTTCAGGCTACTTCGACCCAGGTTCCGATATTGCCGGACAGGATATCCTCACCGCAGTGCTGTCGGGAGTTGGACGAGTCGGTCAAGTGTTCGCAGAGCCTAAAGTCAGGAGCTCTAGCAGTATTAGCGGTAGGTTTGGGAGCAGTACAACCACCGTTGAAAGTCGAGACCCCCAAATTTGGTCAGCCGTCCTCGACGGCTTCTTCAGCCCCCTAGCAAAACGGATGGAAAGCCGCTCAGATAGAGCAACTGAAGAACTTTTAAACCGCCCCAATGTAGCTGTGGTTAATAAAGGAACCCCGGTTTCTATTACTGTTAACAGCTTTCTCAACATTTACCGATAACCAAACCGTCGGTAAACGGTTAAGTCGCCCCAACGCGACTGCGGCGATTAGTAAAGGAAATCCCCGTTTCTACTGTCAACAATTTTCTCCACATCAACAAATAACTGCCATGACGAATCGCATCCAATCCCCAAGAATGCTTTCCCTCGGAGGGCTTTTGTTCACAGCAGTGTTCGCTACTGCAAGCTACCCCGACTGTGCTTTTGCTCAATCAAGAGTAACAGGCTATCAAACTGTGGGTCGAGATATTGCCGTCAATAGCGCGATCGATATTTTAGTCTATCCCGGTCGCGCGAGTGCGATCGACTTCAGCTCAACCGATGAAGCTGTCGCCTACGTTTTAATTGCCGACCCCTCAAAAATAGTTTTCAGCACCGATGCACAGTTGGCAAGCGGCCAAGCCAAAACTGTTTTCTTGCGTCCCATTCAAGCGCTCAATTTTCCGGGAGCTACCACAGCTACCATCACTAATCTTTCAATCAAAACTGTAGATTCAAAAGGGAAACAGCGACTTTACAACTTCAACATCGTTCCTACCAACAAAGAACCAGAACACTTAGGAATTCGCATCGCTCCCGTCACCCCAAGAATGTCGCCGACTGTGAACGTTGATAGAGGTCGCGCACCCACAGCATCAGATGTCGAAAAAGGATTGCTGATTGCCATTCAAAAAGGCTACACAGCAGCCAACGACCCAGTAGTCTACAGCGTGCGACAATTTTTAGCTCTGGTAAGAAATCAGAATCTATCGGCGGCCGATGCTGCTGCACGAGCCGGAGTAGACTTGTCTGTGATTGTCGAGCTGAGCCGCATTGCACGAGAAGAATTCAACTACCCTGGAACAAGATTTCAACAGCGACAACCGCCAACAGCCCGAACTACTCGGCTTCTTAAAAGTCGCTCTGCTTTTTGATTGGAGCCGGAGCTGCAGGAATAGGTAACGGGAATGGGGAGTGGGGGAGCGGGGGAGAGGGGGAGAGTGGGAGAAGTTTGAAAACTTGCAACAACCCGATAAAAACTAGAGGGCTTCAACATCTAACATATACTCACCCAATTAAATAGAAATGAGGGATTATGTAACTGCCATCTACCTGAAAATTCAAACAGCTTGCTGTTTACTGCACACCTCTAATCTCCCACTCTCTCAGTCTCTCCCTCTCCCCCACTCCCCATTCCCTACTCCCCCCCCACTCCCCACTCCCTTTTTTCAACCAATGTTCCGCCCAAAAAGCTCAATTCAAAAAAAGTCTGCCCTCCCGCTGCGCGTTGTGCTTACAGTCCCCAACGCTCTCCTAATTTCAACCTTACTAGCTCTAACGGGATGGCTTTCTTTTCAAACAGGGCGGCAGACAATGAATGACTTAGTTGCACAGCTATTGGGAGAAGCAACGAGCCGCATCTCTGACCGCCTTGACAACTACTTAAAAGAAGGGGTTGGGGTTGGGAAGGGAGAAGGGACTTATAAGAAAATGCAAACTGGTTCGGTGAACCAACTTCCCCCAAGTCAAACAGCCGGAGTCACAATCAAACCAAATGGGAAAAGAAATGGGTCAGACTCTCCAAAAACAATATTCCGTCAACAAAAAACAAATTCTGCTTTTTCTACCCCAACCTCAAAATTCAACTTGCACGATTTCCACATCAGCCCTAACTGTCAAGCCTTTATCTTAGACCGTTCGGGACATTTAGTTGCTTGGAACGAGGTAACTGAACCAAAACCGTCTATTTCTGCTGACTCCCAGCAGCGAAGAAGCGCCCGAGCTCTGCAACAACAAGTAATCCAGCTTTCCACAGAGTATTTGCTTAAACATTATGGCAGCCTCGCTGCTATTAACAGCAGCCACAATCTTAACTTTACTGCCAGCAACTCACTATACTTGCTACAAGTCAGACCTTTTAAAAACTCGAATGGCTTAAATTGGCTAATTGTGGCAGTTGTACCCGAAACCGACTTCACCCAAAAAGTTCAGGCCAACACCCGCAACACTATTTTGCTCGTGCTACTGGCTTTGGTTCTTTCTATCTGCCTTTTGCTGTCCATTTCCCTAAGAATAGAACAGCGGCTGCAGCGGTTAATTTCGGCAACAGAGGCGATAGCTGGTGGTGACTTCGACTCAACAGTTTCAGGTAGCGGTGTTGCCGAACTCGAAGCCCTAGCCTGTGCTTTCGAGCGCATGAATTGCCAGTTAAAAGCATCTCGCAAGCGGTTAGAAGAATATTCTGGCGATTTAAAGCGGCAAGTTGCACAGAAAACCAAGGAACTAAAACAAGCTAAAATTGCAGCCGAAAGTGCCAATCGCGCTAAAAGTACCTTTCTGGCCAATATGAGCCACGAATTGAGAACGCCTCTGAATGCGATTATCGGCTTTGCCCACCTCCTTGTGAACTCTAAAAAAACTGCACCGGAACAGCAGTCGAGTTTAGATATTATCAATCGCAGTGGCGAGCATTTGTTGAAACTAATCAACGATATTTTGTCGCTGTCCAAAATTGAAGCAGGTCAAATCACCCTCGAAGAAACTGCTGTTGACTTGTACAGTTTGCTCAAGGACATAGAACGGATGTTCCAACTCAAAGCTCAGTCGTCGGGATTGCAACTTGTTTTTGAACTCCGGAAAGATGTACCGCAATACGTCCGAACTGATGAAAGCAAGCTGCGCCAAGTTTTGATTAATCTGTTGGGTAATGCTGTTAAATTTACTGAGGCGGGTAGGGTGAAGCTGACTGTAAAATGCCTTCAGCCGCTGGCAAAAAAACCGTTACCCAAATTCTTTCTCCAGTTCTCAGTGAAGGATACAGGCCCTGGTATTGCCCCTGAAGAGATTAGCCGTTTGTTCAAGCCGTTCGTCCAAACTGAAACTGGCAGGAAATCACAAACGGGAACGGGCTTGGGATTGCCCATCAGCCGCTCTTTCGTCAAGCTGATGGGTGGCGATATCAAGGTCAAAAGTTCTGTGGGGAAAGGAACGGTTTTTAGTTTTTACATTAAAGTGAGTCGTGCAACACAGAGCGAAGTCCGTGACATCCAGCCTCAAAAACAAGTGAATGGACTGGCACCCAACCAACAAAATTATCGCATTCTGGTAGCGGACGATGAGTCTGCAAATCGGTTGCTACTAACTCAGATATTGAAGTCAGCCGGCTTTCTTTTGTGGTTTGCGGATAACGGAACTGAGGCTGTTAAATTGTGGCAAAAGTACAAGCCGGATTTAATTTGGATGGATTTGAAAATGCCGCTTTTAGACGGCTTTCAAGCTGCTCGAAAAATTCGTTCTCTGCCTGACGGCTCCAATACAAAAATTATTGCTTTGAGCGCTAATGCGTTTGTTGAAACCAAGAAACTCGCTTTGTCGAATGGCTTCGATGACTTTGTTGCCAAACCGTTCCGAGAAACAGTAATTTTTGAGAAGATGGCGCTTCATTTGGGAGTTCGCTATATCTATGAAGAGGAGTCGTCTAGGAAGTCCGAACAGGATGAGCCTGTTATGCAACTGACTCCTGAGTCGCTATCTGTGTTGCCGAGGGAGTTGATTGAGAAACTTTATAAAGCAGCAGCTTGTGGAGATGAGCAAGCGGTAAGGCTGTTGATTGAGCGAATTCCCCTGTCGCAGAAGCCTCTTGCTGTGGCTCTGACTAAATTAGTTGACAATATGAGTTTAGATATTATCAGCGATTTGACTCAACACTACCTTTGAACGAACCCCACCCAAATCCAAGATTATGAGTAGGGACTGCGCTGAACATCTCTAGTTCAATGATAACTGCGATAGTTCAATGATAACTGCGATAGTTCAATGATAACTGCGATAGTTCAATGATAACTGCGATCGCAGTTAGTTATCAGACGCGGTTCTCAAAGTTCTTTCAAGGATTAGTTTACAATAAGCCGCAGTCCACTAATATTGTTTAATCAACACGTTGAGTGAGCGTGCTTAAAAATAGATGAGCAAAATTATTGCGCTGTTCAACCAGTCAGGCGGTGTCTCCAAAACCAGTTTGACAATGAATTTAGGCTACCATTTGGCGAAGCGGAAGCAAAAAGTCTTGTTAGTAGATATGGACCCCCAAGCCTCGCTTACCGCCTTCATGGGCTTGGAGCCATCTGAGTTACAGGAGACTGTCTACGAGTCTATTATGAACGGTTCTGACGCGGCGCTCCGCAAAAACCTTCACAACATGGACTTGCTCCCTTCTAATATTAATTTGAGCGGAGCAGAGCTGGAACTGGTGGTGGCTGACATGAGAGATAGTCGGCTAAAAGAAGTCATTGACCCCCTTAGCTCGAACTATGACTTCATATTGATAGACTGCCCTCCTTCGCTAGGCATCCTATCCTATATCAGTCTAGTTGCATCCACTCACGTCTTAATTCCGATTCAGACTGAATATAAAGCTCTCAAAGGAACCGAATTGCTGTTGCAAACCATTGCTCGCGTCAGGAAACGCGCTAATCGGAAATTGCAGATTGCCGGAGTGATTCCGACGCTGTACGATCCCCGTACTGTACAGGCCTTTCAAAGTTTGCAGTCAATTACTACTTCTCTGGAGAAGATTGCTGCGATTTACCCCGCCGTCCCTCGGACTGTCGCTTTCGCCGATGCGTCACAGCAACACGTACCTCTGGCCGCGTACAATCCAAAACATCCAGCCGTCGCTGTACTCGATACTATTGCACAAGGACTCTTAGCTCTGCGATGAATCAAAAGCGCGACAATCAGCCTTATCAAATCAAAGGGGTTGAGGCTCTATTAGGAACCAGCGACAGCGAAGATGCCGCATCCTCCCTAGTCTCCATAGACACAATTGTCTTGCCCCAGCAGCAGCCACGCCGCTATTTCGATCCGACAGCTATGCAAGAACTGGTGGAGTCAGTCAAGCAGCTAGGGATTCTGCAACCGCTCCTGGTACGCCCAATAGATGGCAACAAGTACGAATTGGTAGCGGGAGAACGGCGCTATCGAGCCGCTTCGTCGTTAGGTTTGACTGAGATTCCTGTTGTGATTCGGGAACTGACAGACACAGAGGCTCTGCAAATTGCACTGCTGGAGAACTTGCAGCGGGAAGATTTGAATGCGATTGAGGAAACTGAGGGAATTCTGCAATTGCTGGCAATGAAATTGAACTCTACCTCTTCGTCAGTTATTGCTTTGCTCGGAGCAGCCGCGCACCCGGAACGCGCCGGTGTGGATAACGTTATCCACAGCTCGGAGTGGGAAATAGTAAGCGATATATTTGCACTCGTCGGGAAGTACACTCCAGAGAGTTTCCGAACCAATCGCCTCCCGTTGCTGAACCTGCCAGATGATGTGATTGGAGCGCTGCGGAAAGGACAGATTGAGTATACTAAAGCCAGAGCGATCGCCCGAGTTAAGGATAGCTCAGAGCGATCCCAATTGTTAGAAGAGGCGATCGCTCTCGACCTCTCTCTGACCCAAATCAAACAGCGCATTGCCGATTTAAAAGCCCAAAATACAGGGGAGGCGACTACACCGGATCGCTCGCTTAAAAGTCGCGTAGATGCAGCTTTGCAGCGAGTGAAAAAGTCTAAGGTTTGGGATGACCCCAAAAAGCAAAAGAAACTAGAGAAGCTGTTAGCTGAACTGGAAGCTTTGGTGGGTGAGGGATTGGAAAAATGAAGCGGATCTTAAATTAAAGCTACTGACGATGCAAATTGGTAGATATCCGGCGAGCGTCATCCTCTAGGGAGAAGCTTGGCAAAAAGGCAGTCCAAATAGCAATGAGGAATTTAGCCGCTACATGGCCGTGAGGGGCTATTGTGTTAGCAATTGATTACCGCCACGCTTCCCAGTAGCGGTTTCCAACTCAGTTGGAGGACGTAGAAGCCGCTCTGTCGTATATCAAAACCCATGCCGATGAGTGGTTCATTGATATAGACAGAATTGCTCTGATGGGAAGATCAGCCGGTGCCCATTTAGCATCGCTTTATGCTTATCGTTCAACTACAGTTCCAGTTCGGGCAGTAGTGAATTATTACGGGCCAAATGACCTGCTCCGGGGATATTATGACCCAGCTTTTCCCGACCCACTAAACGTCCGAGCTATTCTGCGTGCCTTTCTGGGAGGAACCCCGGACAAATTAAGAGAGCTTTACTTTACCTTCAAACTTCTCCCATCAATTATGTTAGACCCAACCTTCCCCTTCTCTACTGGTTTATGCAGGTCGCGACCATATAGTTGGGGCAAAGTTTGGACGCTCTCTACGAACAATTACAAGCCACTGGAAACCGTGCGGTAATGGTCGAAATTCCTTGGGCTAAACACGCCTTTGATGCGGTTTTTAATGGTGTGAGCAATCAACTGGCTTTGTATTACACAGAACGCTTTTTGGCTCCTGCTCTGAAGTCTTCTAATTACCAACCAAAATAAAGAAAAATCCTCAAAAACGAGCCTGACAACCCGCTCGACTTTAGTCCAGGGATGAAAGGCACCAGTAGACCAATGGCACTGAAAAAGGCTTAATCACACCCGCAGTTTAGCTTTCAAGACAGAGCGAGGTTCCTGCATTCGAGGATACGGTTTCGGCCTGCGTTTCAAAACTCTAGGTTCAGAACGCTCAGGTCGAATCGTGAGTAAATTAGTTGCCACCTGTTCCAAAAGTAATTGACGCCATTGTCGCTGTTGGCGTTTTCCTGTAGTTGCCAACAGCGTCAATAATAGATTAAACTGCTGCCTGGTTGATTGGAATGAGAGTTGAAAAACTGTATTTTCTGACGAAGATACAGCCTGCCACATAATGGTACGTAATAAAGTGTAAGCTAATAAGTGTGTCCAGATTTCTTTTCTCACCATCACCGGAGTTTTAGCTGTTAACATCTCCATTTTTAACGTTGTTTTGAGAGAGCGTAAATTGACTTCTGCTGCCGACCAACGAAACCCATATAAAAAAGTCAAGCTTTCAACAGTGTACCGTTTGGTATCCACCAATGTTGTCACTACAATGATACGCTCAGCTCTGAAGCCGCGGCGCTTAATTCGCAAGCATACTTCCCGGACGATGAAACTAGACGGCAATGCCTCGAATTCCTCAAAAGTCATATGGTTGGGACACTGTTGGGGCTTATTCCAGACGACTTTGTGATCGCCAATTCCCAACTTTTTCCCCCGTCTAAAGTCACTTTTACGGAGATGATTTTTACGGAAAACAGCATCTGCTCCTTGCTGTTTCACTAAAACTAA
>NZ_JAUBPS010000057.1:0-39302 GCF_036700865.1 Microcoleus sp. S13C4 | reverse complement strand
AATTAATAATTAAGTGGGGTCGTAAAATCAAAAATAAGGGCAATGCGTGTATCACAGTTTAAATGTGCAACAGCTTAAGTTTATTTTTTCGAGGTATTGGCGATCGCTCTAAACCAATGCGGCTGCTTGAGGCGGTGAGTTTTTTTCTACACCTAATTGGGTTCGCTTCACAACCAACAGCGTAATATCATCAAACACTTTTTGAGTGCCGATATGTCGCCGTACATCGTCAATCACCGCTTGCTTAATTTCCCCAGCCGACAAATCCCAGTTTTGGCTAATGACTTCACACATCTGCTCAACGCCATATTGTTTTTTCTTAATGTCTTTTGCTTCGGGAATACCATCGGTATATAGCACTAAACCATCTCCTAGCTGTAGCTCAATTGAAATGTGACTGATGAACTCAGCAATATCATCGTCGAGGGCGATAGGGAAGCCTAAATCCATTGTGTCGATACGTTCTACCAGTCCACCGTTTCGCACAATGATTGTTTCTTCATGCTGCCCGCTGATGCTGACCCATCCTTCGGAGTAATTTAAAATCGCTAGGGTGAGACTTTTGTCGGAATTCATGCGCTGCACGTTTTTATACAGGGTGCGGTTGAGCGCATCTAAAAACCGAACCGGATCAGTTTCGCGGATTTCCTTGAGGGTACGGACTGCCGTTTGCGCCATCAGCATCAAGATACCGCTTTCGAGTCCATGTCCCGTGACATCGCCGATGCCAAGAGTGACAACGCCATCGGTGTTTAAAACATCATAGTAGTCGCCGCCGACTTCATCGGCCGCCTCCATGTATGCGGCAATATCGAGTCCTTCAATTTTCAGTTCCTCAGCATTGGGCAGAATCATTTGCTGCATTTGACGCACGATATCCAATTCAGCAGCCATGCGAAGATTGTCTTCCTTGAGTCTCTCATTGAGGCTAATGATTTCGTCGTTAGCACTTGCTAGTTCTGCCGTGCGTTCTTTGACTTTATATTCTAACGTTTCAAACAATTCCTTGAGTTGACCTGCCATACGGTTGAAGGAGTTTCCCAACTTATCAAGTTCAACTAGGCGACTGTGTTTAACGTATTGCTTCAAGTTGCCATCTGCCATGTCTTCTGAGGCTTCGGTAATCAGCTCTATAGGGCGGGTAATCCAACCAGCGGTGAGAATACCGATTAGGAGCGCCATCATCAACGCTACCACACACAACCCTATTGTGGTACGAGTATGAGCATTGATTTGACCCATGAAGTCGGATTCTGGAACTACAGTCACGATTAGCCAGTTCAACCCAAATAGGTCTTGCCAAGGATGAACAAGGACAAAGTAAGATTTTCCTTGAATTTGAAAGCTCAAACTTTGCCTGTCTCTAATTGCCTGAAAACTACTAAACCGATTTTTTAGAGTTTGAGCTGTCCTTTGAATTAACGGATCATTAATGCTTAAGGCACTAAAGCGTTGGGTCTTACCATTTACTTTGCCAAAAGAGGGTTGAGAACTAGAATTGGCTATTAACTGCCCATCTCGTTCAATGACAAAGACACGTCCTGATGAGCTAATATTTAAGTCGCGTAAAAAGTTGGTAATATTTGATAGTTGTAAATCAACCCCAATCACGCCAAGTATTTTGCCGTTTTTTGCATAAATGGGACGCACTGCCTCTACAGCCATGAAGTTGAGTGGGTCAACAGAATATACCGAAGTCCAGGTTGGTTTACCTGCTTTAGCCGCCTGAATATACCATGCGGGTACCCCCTGGTCGGGTGTCACCTTCTTAACATTAATCCGTCGTAGCACTTTACCCCGATCGCCCTGCTTGTTCACGGCATAGGTAGCTAAATCTCCGTTTGTTCTTGCAGAGACTTCCTCAATGATGACTCCTTCCGCTGGAAGGTATTTGCCAGCCCCAATATAGCGTCCATCTGCTAACCCATATGAGATAAAGCCAACATTATTAAAGGCTTGCACCTGCTTCCAAAAATAACGTCCAGCCCGGTCAAAGTTTTCTAGATTGAGTAATTCTGTCTCAATGGCATCAATATTGATCTGATTAATTCGATGAGGTAGGGAAAGATAGTCAGTTAGGTGCTGATCGGTGCGGTTGCTCACCTCAGCCATCAACTGGTTAGCAAGATCGGTTACGGCTTGTTCTCCACTTCTAAATGAGAGATAACTAACTAAGCTAACTGCTGCAACAATTTGCACAACGAAAGGAACAACGAGGGCAGTACGGAGAGGAAATTTACGAGAAGTATTTTTCAAAGATTTAATGAGTATAGTGGTTCACTAAAAATAATTCACGCTTTTAGCATCGCTTCCAGTTGTTGTGATGTGTTATTAGGAGTTTCTACCTGTCGCTTCACAACCCGCAATGCACTATCATCACTGGCTTAGGGGGATACAAACGGCGTTTTAATCCCACACAAAGCCTGCACTGGCTTTATATGGAGCTGTAGACATCCCTATTTTCTTGCAACCAGCAGAGCTGTGGGATTCGCTCTCAGCAGTTTACAGGGCTTATGTCCTGTATTATACAGATATTGGGGTCATATATGAAAAAGTTTTCCATCGCAAGCGACACCAATCAGTCGGGAGAGATACGGGCAAAAATTTTGATAGGGAAAGATTTAATAACACCCTGATGCAAAGGATATCTCAAACTATGTTATTTTTTTATAAAAAGATATCCAATTATGTGGGGGCGATCGGGTATTTTATACATGATTACGAGGCTTCTTTAAGCCTAAAAGTGTCGAGGATTTTTCCTGGCTATGCAGAACGACCGAAAAATTTAAGTTTAATAACGAAACTTGCCTGGGAGTTTTGAGATAATTTACTCACAACAGATGTCGAGTTTAGCACTGTTGGCAGCAGAAGTCGTTCACGCAATTAATAAGAATCCAGTCAGTTTTATTGACAGCAAAATAGTTGATTTTAATCCTTCTGTTTTAGATTTGTCCAACCTGATTAAAAATAACCCTCACTACTCTTATGCATTCGCACCATAAATTGCCTCAAGTAAAGTTTAAAACCTGTTAATCGGGATTTAATCAATAATGCAGAAAGAGCGTCAATCCTGTTGAGCAGATAGCAGGTTTAAAAGCGTTTATCTAGTTTTAATAAATAATATTATTTATGTAGGGGCTAATTTCAGACAGCCCCTACATCATCTTTAGTCCCACTGACTTATTTTTGCAGCGGATTGAGTTTCGTAACCGAGCTTTCCTTGGCATCTTCAGCGCTATCTTTGAGGAAACCAGAAGCATCCTTAAAGGCGGCGCCTACTCTCTCTAAAATTTTGGCATCGGGATTGCTGCGATCGAATACGGGTTGAGCCTGAGCCGGCTGTCCGTCTGGCGCTTCTAACAGAGTTTTATCTCCGCCGAGTTCGAGGTCGAACTTGTCAGTTTCCAGGGGTGCAGACCCCGGATAAAGCAGCTTTGAGGAATTAGATTCAGCGGTAGTCGAGGCTAGGAGGCGATCGCCCAATATCGACAAATCAGCCCGATTCTTTTCTGCTTTAGCAGGCGACTGATTGACTTTAGGGTCAGTAGACATTTGATAATTCGTGTATCCATCACCACCGGCCTTGTGGGGGTTATTCATTCCTCCCATTTGAACGGGAGGATTCTCAGGCCGAGCACCTCGAACATCGCCGGCATTGCAAGCGGTGCTGGTAAACAGCAGCAAACCTGCCATAAATACAGTCAAAAATTGACCGATACGCAGTCTTTTAAAAAAGGCAGTTACAGTGTTCACAAAATTTTTCCAATTTTTTACTACTACTTTTCAAGAGTAAAAATTAACTCCCATGCCTGCCTCTAACGGCGGTCATATTTTGCTCCGGATTGCTATCGATTTTTTTTATAACTTTAGAGGGATTTAAAAAGTGCGGACGTACTTTCAAACCCTAGTGCTAGGGTGCGTCAGTTGCAATAATTGCTCGATTTGAAGACTTTTTTGTTCTGACACACCCTACAAGCTTCTAATTTGGGAATTGTTCGACTTTCGCTTCAGCTTGCAAAGTCAGCAAACCAGTTTCCACATCTAGCTGCTGAATTCGCAGCGACATTCCCTCGATTTCAAAATTTCGCAAGTTTAAAACTTCACCAGCTTTGTCGGCCAAAGCTGCTGTTAACTCCGGCGAAAATTCCTTGTTTTCGGGATACTCGACATCCTGAAGAGAAATTGCCCAACCGCCCTCTGCGATCTGAGGTTTTGATGTAAAATAAATCTTTTCCGTGGAGTCCGTTTCCCGCACCAATACCTCAGCATTTAAAGCTATTTTTCCGGCTAGCAATTGGCACTCAATAGTTTTAACGTCTATGGTCCGCAGTTGTCCGTCAACAGTAACTTTTAAGTTTTTCAGTTTCCTGCTGATGTATTCAGAATTAAAAGCGCGGTTGATATCGCTTTCTGTTAAAACTGCGCGTGCCGCACCGAAGGCAGGGCCGTTCAGTTCAATTTTGCCAAACATAGCGGTCAGGGGATTGACAGCAATATCCTTTATGTGAATTTGCAAATCTTCCACGCGCAAATCTTGTTGCATTACCAACCCTGTGCCCTCAACCGCAACGGCCTCTACTGACCCCTGGGCTAGCTGGATCGGATCGGTGTTAACTGTCACAGACAAAGTTTCGGATTCGTCTAATTTGCTCGAAATAGCAATCTCGGCCACTTTGTCGATCGCCTGTTCCCCTAAACTTCTATTTTGTTGAAGCACGCTCAGAATTCCTAATAATTATTGTTTTAAAAATAGTAGTTAATACTTAATTGAGTTAGCGTCTTCCTCTCGGCAGGTTTCTCGTCTGAAAAAAACTCAGCCAAAGACAGAGGGTTTCCACAAAATTACTAAAATTAGTAAGCTGCTCTTCGGCGCACTCTACATTGACTCGGTGGCGAAGCGGTGAAAAATCAAAAACTCGGATTTTTGCCAAAAAAAGTTTTTTCGCGAAGTTCGATCGCCCGCTACAATAAGTTAAGAGCCGGCACCGCCATTTGCAATGAATCCAGAATCAACTCTCGCCAGACTACAAGCTACACTTCCCGACGGAAAACTGCCTTCTAGCTACGGGGTATACTTCAAAAACACCCTAGTAGCCCTATGTCACGCCCTAGAAGACCACATTTTGCAAACCAGTGGCGGGGACAAAAGCGAACTCCAACCCTTAGTTTTGGTAACGTTTCAGCAGGGTAAATGGTATTTACAGGAAGCCGATCGCTACCTAGATATTGCTAATGCCTCTCGGCGCGTTGTCATAGGTGCAGTAGCCGACAGCGGTTTCGCTACCCACAAAACCGGGCAATTAGAAAATGTATCTTTAATAAATCTCGATGAAAACGACCCCATAATCCAAGAATGGAATTTAATCATCCTGGCCCCGACATACAAAGCAATGGTGCTTTGCCGTGAACTTTCAGACCAGGAATACTTGCCCGAGGGCAAGCCAGAAGTAGATACAGAGCGAAAGTTCTACGGTTTGTGGTCGTTTGACCAGTCTTTGGTGTCGGCGGCTGCTGAAATTTTTATAGAACAAACACGACATTACAACTCCCCCCTAGCCGACAGTTTGGTGGAAATGCACCACGAAATCCTGGCAACTAAAGGCCCGCCCTTGGCCGACATTAGCGGCGTGGTATCCCGGATCGTCACTTACCTGCAAAGTTCTCAGCAGCAAATGGTGGCAATTAACCGCCAAACCCGCGAGTTGTGGGAATTGGAAGGTCAAGCTTTGCGTATCAGCCGCAACTTGAACGCTAACAAACTTCAAGCTTTTCTGCGGATGGCCCAGCGCGTGGACGAACGCGATACCTCAAATCCTACAGCGTCTTTGCAGGTGGCGGCTTTGTCGGAAACTTTGGGTCAATTGCTGGATTTGCCGGCTTTGCAGTTGCGGAGGCTGCGGCTGGCTGGATTGCTATTTCGAGTCGGCTTAGTTTCTGCCCCGAATGAGGTGTTCGATCGCACTCCCGATGCTTTCGACCAAGCAACTTTCTCATTTTGGCGCGATCGCAGCTTCATCGGTTCCCAACTGCTGCAAGCAATGCCGGAACTAGCACCTGTGGCGGAAATTGTCAAGCACCAACTCGAATATTGGGACGGCAGCGGCAGGCCAGAAGGTTTGCGAGCCGAAGCGATACCCATTGCTTCGCGGATTTTGGGGTTGGTGGCTGATTTTCAAGAATTGACTCAACCGCGTGGCGATCGTCCGGCTATGAGTTTGAGCGAAGCTTTGGAAGAGTGCCGGGAACAGTCCGGCATTCGCTTCGATCCGGCTTTGGTGGAAACTCTGGGCAACGTCGTCAGGCTGGCAGAAATGGGTTTGATGGAGTTACCAACTCGCCCGAGCCAACTGCCGAATGTATGGTTGGAGGATTTGGGCGATCGAACGACCGCGACCGCTCCCGCATTATAAAATAACTGGACTGTTGACTGTTGACTGTTGACTGTTGACTGTTGACTGTTGACTGTTGACTGTTGACTGTTGACTGTTGACCAACAACTGACAACCAACAACTGACAACTGACTAATGACTAATGACCTCGAAGCCATACGAAAAGGCAAAATTTTGATGTTGGCCGGCACTGATTTAGCCGGCAAAGACTTAGCGGGAGCCGAGCTCGCCGGCGCTAACTTGTCTCAAGCCAACTTGAGTGGAGCTAATCTCGCCGGCGCTAACTTGCAGCGGGCCGTATTGCGAGCCAACCTCCGAGGCGCTGACTTGAGCGGCGCTGACTTGCGAGGCGCAGATTTTCGCAATGCCGATTTGCGGGGAGCTTCCTTCGCTAACGCTTTAGTCCGCGACGCAAGTTTTGGGGGTGCTTTTTTGACGGGGGCATCCATCGGCAATTTGGATTTGAGCGGTGTCGATTTGCGGGGCGCCGATTTGCGGGGCGCTGCTTTGGCTCGGGCAATTTTGCACTCCGCCGATTTGAGTAATGCCAATTTGTCGGGCGCTGATTTGTCGGGAGCTGACTTGGAAGAAGCTATCCTGAATGGAGCCGTACTGCGCGGCGCTAACCTGACGGGGGCTAATTTGCTTTGCGCCATGATCGAACAAACCCTTTGGGATGGAGCGTTGCTCGATCGCGCCTGTCTCCAAGGCACCCCCCTGAGCCTTTAAATTTCAACAATGTTGTTTTGAAGACAGACAGAAACACAAGATCTGCTTATAGAGTGAATAAGCACAAGCGATTTTTACATTTCTTAATATAGGGTTATAATGGCGACTGTAGACGAGCAAACGAATAAATGGTAGCAGCTTTGTTTAGCGGTACATCCTTTCAAGGTCAAAGTGGCGATCGCCTTGTTAGTAAAGTAGCAGGAGCTGCGATCGCAGCCTTATTCAAGCGTTCTGAAAAGGCCGAGGCTAACATCCGAGTCGAACCTGTGGCCAAACTCTTGCAGGGAAGCATCGACGGTTTCGACTTTGTTGGCAAAGGTATGTTGATGTACAACGGCCTCCGCATAGAAGTGATGGAACTCTACCTGCAAGCACTCTCCATTGATTTTGGGGCGATTTTTGCAGGTCAAGTCAAATTGCGGCAGCCTACCCAGGCAAATATGCGAGTAGTTTTAAGTCGATCGGATTTAACCACCTCATTCAATACACCTTTTGTAGTTGAAAAACTCCAGAAGCTGAATTATCAAGAGCAATCTCTGCACTTTCAAAACACTGAAGTCAGCTTCGGAGCCGACAAATCAATTCGGCTTCAGTCCGAAATTACCATAGGCGATGCCAGCGAACCCGTCAACATAGATATTACAGCTCAGTTGCAAGTAGAAGACCGACGCAAAATCCAATTTGTCAGCGTTACTTACGGCGGTGACGGGCAAGCAGTAGACTTGGGTCAAGCTATAATTGCCCACGTAAATAACTTGCTCGACTTAGACAAATTTGCCTTAGAGGGCACTCAACTGCGAGTAGACCGCTGCCGAGTTCAGAACGACGAGCTGGTTTTCTACGGTTGGGCTGGTATCGAACAGTTCCCCAAAGGCAAGCGCTAAACTTCAGCCTGCTGAGGTGGCCAAATGAAATTTGTTTGAGGAATTTTATAGCTTAACAACAAAACCCGCCCACGCGGGTTTTGCTATTTTAGCGACAGTTGTTACGCTGTGGCGCTGCTAGGGTAAGGTCGCGCTATAGCCTTTAGGACAAAAATTGGGTACACCGAAACTGGTGTTGCCAAGCTTCTTAAGTTTGATTTCATACCTCATCTAGCCAAGAAATGCTATTTCCGGCGTATTTACAGAACTAAGTTGTCGCGCATTTAATTAATCAACTACTGCGTACTTAAACTCTTGTGGGGTGGCCACTCCTAGCGCACCTTCAAGTTTAAATTTAAATGCAAAAGAGTTGATTAACTGGGATTCTATTCTCGCCTCAAAATCAGCACTCAGGTTGATGCGATCGCATAAATTACCTTGATAAAGTTAGATTGTCCTCAACCTATAAACCGGGTTTAAAGGACTAAATTCTCTGGTAAAGGGCGATCGCCAGGAGTTGAACAACCCGGTTGAGGAGAGCCGCTAGGGCGTAAGTCCTGTGAGAAAATAAATAACCCCAAAAGAGGAAAAATGCTCGGATTTTATTTATTTTGTATCTACGTCGCAGTATTGTCCGTGTTTGCGGGACCCAGCACCCGCAGGCCCGAGAAATGGTGGGTAGAAATTGTCACAGATTTGCCTCACTGTACCTACTATTTTGGCCCCTTCGACACCGACAAAGAAGCCTCCAGCAATATTCCGGGCTACGTCGAAGACCTCGAAAGCGAGGGAGCCAAAAGAGTTAGCATCCGCATCAAACGGTGTCAGCCTTCGGAACTCACGATTTGTGATAGTGAATTCTCAGAGGGTATCGCGGCTTAAGAATTTTGATAGTCCAGACGCCATAAACCGGGTTTTTTGACTAAAATACTCCGTCTATCACGAGGGGTATCTGTTAAATAACCCGGTTTCTCAGGGTCAATAGTTGGTAAGTTTTGTTTGAGTTTTCAATTACCTCAAGCCTCAACAATAATATTAAGCATGATTTTGTCCGAGTCCTTACTCTGCGGACTTTATATTTGTAGTGGTGGCTTAAAATTCGGCATCTTCTCCACCAAAATGCAGATTTTAGCCAGCATTAACGGCCAAAAATAATCGGGGCTAAATCAGCACTGAGGACGAGCCGATCGCTCCCGTTGCATTGATAAATTTAGATCAGTAAAAACTACTTAAATCTTCCCAGAGGTACATATGTTTGAAATCTCTATGTTGGGTATGTTTTTCACGGCTTTTTGGCTGCTAGCTCAACCTGCTAGCAGCACTAGACGCGATGAATGGTGGGTAGAAGTTGATACAGATTCGCCAAAGCGTACCTATTACTTTGGGCCCTATGACAGCAGAGAGGAAGCTTCTGACAGATCGATGGGCTACATCCGAGACCTGGAGAACAAAGGAGCTAAAAAAATTACCATCAACCTCAAACAAGGTAGCCAACCTACTCAGCTAAGAGCTAGCGAAGAGTCTTGAGAAGGTTGGAAAGTGCAAATTACGGGCGAAGAAGAGTTGACTTGTTAACAGGGTTTTTTCAAATGAGATCGCGCTTGCATAGAGTAGGGACACAACAATGCTGTGTCCCTTTAAAATTTTTAAGAATTGGTATTATTTGCGCGCGATAAATGCAAGTTTTTTCAAAGGAGCATTTGGTTGAGATTACTGCGAGGATTAAAAGTACGATTTGCTTTGATTTTCTCGTAGGACTCTCGTTCGACAGTGGTGAGTTCTTTCGGCGGCACGATCGCAATTTTTACCAACAAATCAGTCCGCTCGTCTTTCTTGGGTTTCGGCCATCCTTTGCCCCGCAACCGCAAAGACTGACCCGAACGAATCCCGGCTGGAAATTTCACAGTGATCATACCTTCAGGCGCCGGCACTTCAATTGAAGCTCCCAACACCGCTTCGTCGGGAGTTATCGGCACTTCGCAGACCAAGTTCTCTCCCTCAAACTGGAAGAAAGCGTGAGGCAAAACTTCTAGTTTTAGGTACAAATCTCCCTGCTGCTTGGTGTATGGGTCAACTTGACCTTTGCCTTTTACCCGAATTTTGCTGCCAGTTTTTACTCCTGCTGGAATCGAAACTTCGCCCGTGGCGACTCGCTTGGAAGTGCCGTGAAATGCTTCCCCCAAAGTCAGGGAAACCAGCACCTCGGTGTCGAGAGAGCTTCCTGCGCTGCGGTTTTCGTACCCCGCAAAATCTTCAAATCCGCCAAAACCAGTGGGCCCGCCGGTGCGGTAGTTGCTGTAATTCCACTTGGCGTTGCGGCCACTACCCGCACTGCTACCTGCGCGGCCTAGCAAGGCATTGATAAATTCGTCAAAACTGCCGTACTCGCTGAAGTCAACCCCGCCAAAGTCTACATTCGTACTGCTCCCGCCCGGCCATCCGCCTGGAGTGGTGGCAGCTTGCTTCCAGTATTGACCGTATTGGTCGTATTTTTTGCGTTTTTCAGGGTCTGAGAGCACTTCGTAAGCTTCGTTTACTTCTTTAAAACGAGCTTCGGCTTCTTTGTTGCCGGGGTTCATGTCGGGGTGATATTTGCGGGCTAGTTTGCGGAAAGTTTTTTTAATTTCGTCAGAAGTGGCAGTTTTGTTGAGTCCCAAAATAGCGTAATAGTCTTTAAAATCTGTTGCAGCCATTAAGCAATCCCCTCTTTATTAGTTGTTATTTGTTAGTTGTTAGTTGTTAGAAAGAATAAATCCCAAATTAGCCGCAGGATGGCGCATTAGTATAATGCCAGGAGCCGAAGTGCCTGCGGCATCTCATTCAAATTATAGGTTATCAAAGGTTTGGACTCGATCGAGTTCGGTTGTTGCTTGACGTTCGATCGCAATTTCCGCACCCCGCTGCTGTTTGAGATTTTATAGCATTCGGCTCTCTGGTGCTGAAGGCAGCCGGAGCAGCCGGGTCTAGAAATGCTTTTGGCATTCGACAACAAAAACAATGGTTTCATCAATCAATGAACAACGCCCTTACCCTGGGCCGTTGCTACACCTTGGAGCTTTTAGACGGTGAAACTCTTGCCACCCTAAATTTGTAGGAGTTGTGCGCCTTCGGGCTTTCGGGAGGCGGCGAGAGCTTTAGGGTACATCCCGGTTGAAGCGATCCCGGGAAAGCTGCTGCTGTTGGTGGCGCGAGTACCCGTCGGGTTGAATGTCGCGGACGATCGCTCTTTTTTTGCGGTGCGCGGTGCGATAGCTACGCCCCGGCTTACGCCTACAAATGTCTCGATATGAGCTTTTCACCCAATACAAATCTTAGCAGGTTCTCAGCAGCAACTCCGGTCGAATCAGGTGTCTGAATTGTGACTATATTATACCCTAAAGTGCGCTGTCATCCCACAAAATTTCGAGATATTTTTTCTTCACCTCAGACCAGTGCTATAGAATCTTATTTTTACAACCTCTGAAGAGATTTAAATCAAAGTAATATAACATAATCTCTCCGCTGTCTGTTAGCTAAATCACACACTTGTATAAAACATTAAGATAGGATAATAGAGCGATCAGGTTTTAACGCCACGAGGGTGCTCACATTATGAATTATTTGCTAAGTTGGCCTTGCGGCTGCTGCGACGATTGGAAAGATAGTTCCGAGAGTTCTGTTGTACTCCGAAATGGGCAGCGCATTTGTCAGTCGTGCTACCAGCGCAAATACAAGAATCAGAAGCTATTCGCCAGACGTAGGCGATCGGACATATCTGTCTCACGGCAGACACTAACAGAGACTGTCCCTTATTAATAATGCGCTAGCCTTTGAATAAAGCCAAGTATTTGGATAACCTCGCATCAGCGGTGGGAATTAATAATCAACAAAAAAAATAATTAATTTCGTCATCAGTCATCAGTCATCGGTCATTGGTGATCTGTCACTAATTTAATTATTTATCCTCAGTCACTTGCTGACAGGTAACAGATTTTAACTTAAAAAACTAATGACTGACGACTAATGACTAATGACTAATAACTAAATGATAGTTCCATCAGGAATCGTGGCATTTTTCAGGACTACGATAATGCCGCTGCGGATGTAAAAACCTTGGTTTTCGCGGTTGGCTTCTTCCACTCGGTCTTTATTAATTATTTGAACATTGCGGCCGATGCGGGCATTTTTATCCACAATCGCGCGGCGAATTGTAGTATCTGCACCGATACCGAGGGCGACGCCGCCGGTGCCCAAACTCGAATGCCTTTCGGCGTCGGGTTCGTAGAAGTCCGCACCCATAACTAGAGTGTCTTGAATCGTACATCCAGCTTCAATGCGCGATCGAACTCCCAGCACAGAATGGTCGATCCGGCACTGTTTGAGAATGCAGCCTTCCGCAATAATCGATTCAGTGACGTGAGTATCTAAAAGCTTAGTCGGCGGCAAGAAACGCGGGCGAGTGTAAATCGGCGCATTTTCATCGTAGAAACTGAAAGGCGGCTGAGGCTGTTTTGTTAGAGCCATGTTAGCATCGTAAAAAGCCTCAATGGTTCCGATATCTTCCCAGTAATCGTCAAACAAATAAGCTTGAACATTGTGGTCTTTTGCAGAAGCCGGAATAATCTCTTTACCAAAATCAGTTTGGTTTGGAGATTCTTTCAGGAGTTTAATCAGAACTTCTCTTTTGAAGACGTAAATCCCCATCGAAGCAATGTAAGGACTTTCCTGAGCCTGCTGCGGTGTCAGTCCCAGTTTAGTAGTATCCACCTGCATTTGTTTGAGCGCATCGCCTTTTGGCTTTTCACTGAAAGAAACAATGCGGCCGGTGTCGTCGATTTTCATCAAACCAAAATCCGAGGCACGCTTCTCGTCCATTGGCAAAACCGAGAGGGTGATATCGGCGTTGGTTTCGCGGTGTCTGTGCACAAACTTCTGGTAGTCCATGCGGTAGAGGTGGTCGCCCGAAAGAATCAAGTATTCGTCAACGTCCCACTGTTCTAGCAGCGAGAGATATTGGCGAACTGCGTCGGCTGTCCCTTGAAACCAGTTGGGGTTTTCCTGAGTTTGCTGGGCGGCGAGTACCTCCACAAATCCCTCGGTGAAGCCGGAAAACTGGTAGGTACGAGAGATGTGACGGTTGAGGGATGCCGAGTTAAATTGCGTGAGGACGTAGATTTTGACTATTTCGGAGTTGATGCAGTTGCTGACAGGAATATCGATGAGGCGATATTTGCCTGCGAGGGGAACTGCGGGTTTGGCTCGCAGTTTGGTTAGGGGGTAAAGGCGGGTGCCTACACCGCCACCGAGGATGATGGCTAAGACTTTTTTCAAGGAACTTTCTCCCTAGGGTCGATTAACTCTCCAAGTACAGTGTCGGATGGTGAGGGCTTCTTGACAAGGGGGGAGAGCAAGGAAGTTTTGAGTTTTCACTTATGAGCGAGTCACTTACGCAGAAACCGGGTTGTTTAATCCAAATACTTCTTCACACCCTCAATAAGAGTTAAAAAACCCGGTTTATGAGAGTTGGAGTGCGTCCGGGACTAGAGTTATGAGTGGGGAGTTGTGAGTTAAAATACCCCTCAATCAATAATGGATATTTAACAAAGTTTTGAGTTGTGACTTAAAATACCCCTCAATAAATAAGGGCAGTTTAAGGAAAGAATAAGGTTGGGGATTTTGGCTGTTAATAACAAGTTTTTTAGGTAAATTGCGCGTTTTGGCACTTTCTCGCTCCAGGATGGCGCGCGCTGTTGTTCTTTTTCCAGGGTGGTCGATCGCACCGCCACGCTCGCTGAGCCTCTGTTTGCGTCCCAAGCGCGCTCTGGTTCTGTTTGAGTTTGATCCGGTTGTTTTTGCTGGCTTTCCTGTTATGTGAGTTTGTCCAACTCCACAGCAGTCAGGAAGCGCCGGCCGCCGGGACGATAATTTTCTAGGTAGAGTCAGTTTTCAATCTTAAATTGACTGCAAATTTGTGTAATATTTTACAATTTGTCGATCGATAAAATGGGATTAAATGTCTATTCTCTACCAAAAGTTAGATCCCCTAGAAACCTCTGCTACTGTAGCCTAAGCCGTAAAAGCTAGAAAAAGTGTATGCAAATTCAAACGCCGGACTGGGTTAAAAACGCGGTATTCTACCAAATATTCCCCGATCGCTTCGCCAAAAGCAAACAGCCTCGCAAACGCCTCCTGCAAAACTTCATGTGGGAAGAATGGCACGAAATCCCTACTCTGCAAGGCTACAAAGGCGGGGACTTGTGGGGCGTGATGGAACAGCTAGACTACTTGCACGACTTAGGCATTAACGCAATTTACTTCACCCCCATATTTCAGTCGGCCAGCAATCACCGCTACCATACCCACGACTACTATCAAGTCGATCCGATGTTGGGCGGCAATCCAGCGTTTAAAGAGCTTCTAGACGCCGCCCACGATCGCAATATCAAAGTTGTCCTCGACGGCGTATTCAACCACGCCAGCCGCGGCTTTTTCTTCTTTCACGACATCCTCGAAAACGGCCCCCATTCTCCTTGGGTGGATTGGTTTAAAATTGAAGGTTGGCCGCTATCTGCCTATGACGGCAATTTTCCTGCTAATTATGCCGGTTGGGACGGGAATCGAGCACTTCCTGAATTCAATCATGACAATCCCGAAGTCCGAGAATACATCATGGAAATCGCTGAATACTGGATTAAATTCGGCATTGATGGTTGGCGGCTAGATGTTCCTTTTGAAATTAAAACACCAGGATTTTGGCAGGAATTTCGAGATCGAGTGAAAGCAATTAATCCCGAAGCTTACATTGTCGGCGAAGTCTGGGAGGATGCGAGAGAATGGCTCGACGGTACTCAATTTGACGGGGTAATGAATTATCTGTTTGCTGCGCCGACTATTGCTTTTGCAGCAGGCGACAGGGTTGATTTAGCTCAACTTGAAGGTCGTTCTTACTATCCCTATCCGGCACTTTTTGCTAAAGAGTACGGCGACAAAATTCAGCAGGTTTTAGAACTGTACCCGTGGGAGATACAGCTAACTCAACTTAATTTGTTGGCAAGTCATGATACAGCTAGGTTGCTGTCAATTGCTGGGGGCGATAAAGCTAGCGTCGAACTTGCAACTTTGCTGTTGTTAACTTTTCCTGGAGCTCCCAGCATTTATTACGGCGATGAAGTTGGTTTACCCGGTGCTCTCGATCCCGATTCTCGTCGCGGTTTTCCCTCAGAATCTCGCTGGGAACGTGATGTTTTAGATTATCACAAGCAGTTGATAGCTTTGCGGCACAAATACGCTGCCCTCCGCACTGGTTCGTACCAAATTCTGTGTGCTGAAAGAACAGTTTACGTTTTTGCCAGAATTTTGGGGGATGAGGAAATAGTTGTTGCTGTCAATGTCGCGACCGAAGAAGCTAATATTAGCTTTGAGGCAGCTAATTTGAAATCTCCTCACGATAAATTGCTGTATGGAAAAGGCGAGTTTGTTTGGAAAGCTGACGGGGAAACTCGGCGTTTAGAATTGATGCTGCCGGCGCGATCGGGATTGATTTTAGGTTCGGATAATTAGTTTAAAATGTAGGCTAATGTGCTCCGTGCACACCTACATTTATCGCAGTAAGGGGCGCACCTACATTTATTTCAGTAAGGTGGGCCCCCCGACATTTTTCGGTGATATTCCCCGCGCATCCTACATTTATTATAGGCGTAAGGTGCGCTGCGGCGCACCCGAGATTTATCGGCGAAAACACAAGTTTGATTATGCTGCAACCATTGCTGGTACTAGCACCGAATCAATGATATGAATGACGCCATTGTCGGCAAGAATATCTGAAGTGAGAACTTTAGCGTCATTCACTTTAATGCCGTCTGAAGTATCAATTCCCACCACAGAACCTTCCACTGTTTCAGCAGAACTTAACTCAAGTAAGTTTTCGGTTAGTACCTCGCCAAACAGAATGTGATAGGTGAGAATTTTCTTGAGCTTGGGTATGTCTTCCAGCCAAGAGGCAATAGTGTTTGTAGGAATTTTGGCAAATGCCTCGTCAGTTGGTGCTAAGACAGTGTAGGGGCCAGGACTTTGCAATAAATCTAACAAACCAGCCGCTTCAATAACAGTCACGAGTGTTTTGAAAGAGCCGGCATTGGTGGCAGTCTCGACAATATCAGCCATGATGTTTTTCAGGAGTGCAAATAGCAGAAAATGAATCAGAGGCGACAATCATTTTAGCAATTTACAAATAGCAGAAAATGAATCGGAGGGATGATGATTATTTGAGGCATTATAAGTTAATTCGGTTGCCGGTCCTGATGGCTCGGCCCGATCGACCTTTTTAGCTTATCCTTGGCTGGCATCCTCCCCCTTGCGGAAAAACTGCTTTAAAATCTCTCCGGGCTCTCTGTCCCAGGTGTCGATATGTTCGTAAATTAAGCCGTCTTTATCCAGTTTATAAGTAGAGTAGCCGTTAAAAAAAATCCGAGCTTTCCAGGGAACCCGCAGTGTCCCGCGAACAGTCCAATTTGCAACAATAGTATCAGGGGCGGTCTGACTTACGCCGTGCAGGTCGAAGTAAATCTCCTTAAAGAATAGCTGCCCGTGAAATCGCAGAGTCCAAAAGATAATGCGATAGTTGATTTTTCCTTTAAATTTGTTAACAGGGTCTTGAAAATAAACATCTTTTGTGTAGATGTCGTAGGAGATGTCTTTTTCAAAAAGCGTCGGGAGTTCCGCTTTCAGGGTGTCTACTGCTTGTTCTACCTGCATTTGATATTCGAGCGCGCTCACGCTACCACCTTGTGACAGTATTAATTTATAACTTTAAATGAATAATCTCGATCGGCAGCGGGAGGAGCAAAAAATTGATACTTCATCCAGCTCTAATCTTACCTCTAATTATATTGTCCGGGCCTGCCTTTCTGCTGACCCGGACTTGCGACATCGAAACCTTGGCACAGATTTGACAGAACACCCCCACTCCTCTGACATTCTCGCAGAAATCAACAGCGGTAAGCTGTTGATGGTAGATAGCCGTCGCCGGAACGGCCTAATTTTGATTAAACGTTTCCACGCGGAGTTTGCTGGGCCTGGGGCTGCCGTTGGGGGCGTTTTTGATGTTGACTCTCAGCAGGCGATTCCCGTGGGCGATTTTTGTTTGGTTTGCCCTCAATCTCCCGAAGAAATACAAAAAGCTTTTGGAATTCGGCGGCAGTGGGTGCGCTTAATGGAACAGTTAACGGCAAAGCCGACAGCTTTGGAACGCGCACAAATGGTTTTAACTCAGTTTGAACAATATTTGGATTCGGAAACGGTGGCACAAATTCCAGATGAAGCTTTGGCACTTTTAGTAGGCGTATTTCCCCAGACTATTCGATCGGCGCGACAAGAAAATGATGAGTTATAAATTGGTATAGATACTTTAGGCTGCGATCGCACTGCTACAAGCTCCACTCGGCATTCTGCAAAACGACTCGATAGCCATCTGGGTCTTCAAAGGTCACTCCATCTCTGTCCCAGTAGGGATTGTAGGAGTTTACAGGCTCAAATCCAGTTGCTTTCATTCGCTCAACAGCCTGCTGCCATTCTTGTTGGTTAGGAAGGTAAAAGACGAGAAGATTGTCTTGAGTTGGAGCGCCACCTACAATATGTCCCCGTTGATGGATGAATTCAAAGTGGTGGCTTTCTCCTGGCATCCCAACCATTACTCCGTCAAAACCTTCATGGTTTTCAAAACGATCGATGATTTGCAGCCCTAAACCCTCTGTATAAAAATGAACAACTTGATCGAGGCAATCCGTTGGACGAGCAACCCGTAAAACCTTTCCTTGAAGCATATATATCTTCTCCAAAGTTATTTTTGTGTTAAGCAGAAACGGGATACCTAATATTATGAGTTGTCAAAAATTTCCCCTATGCGATCGACTGTTCGCTGATTTTCCTCGGGACTGCCCACCGTAATTCGCAAACCTCCTCCAGTATGCCGAATTAAAGTACCCCGATCTTTTAGCTGCTGCATGATTTGTTGGTGTTCCTGTTCGGCAGATTCGCCCTCACCGGCTTTTACGCGCAGGTAAACGAAGTTAGCCCCACTCGGCCAAACTTGCAATTTTTGATGCTGAGTTAGCGCTGCAATTAATTTGGCTCTTTCTGATAGAGTTTCGGGAATGGTTGCTAGCAATAACTGCCGCTGCGCTAGGGCAAACTCGGCTGCGGTTTGCGAGAAACTGGGGAGGTTGTAGGGGAGGCGGATTTTTTCTAAGGCGGCGGCGAGTTCGGGATGGGCGATCGCATATCCGACTCTCATTGAGGCTAACCGAAATGCTTTGGAAAATGTCCGCAAAATTATCCAATTCGGGTGGTTGTGCAATTGGTCGGCTAAAGTATTTTGGCTGAATTCAAAATAGGCTTCGTCAATTACTACTAATATCTCTTCGGGTAAAGTTGACAACCATTCTATTTCATCGCTTGTCAAAGCATTGGCTGTGGGGGAATTGGGATGAACGACAAAGACGGCGCGCACGGGGGGATTTTGATTTTGGGCGTTAGCGCAGCCCTCGGAGAGGATCGCCCTTTTAGCCGCCTGGATATCGATTTCAAAATTTTCTTCTTTCCGTTGAACACTCACAACGGGAATGCCGAGGGTTTGGGCGATTATTCCATACATCGAAAAGGTAGGATTCGCAACCAAAATAGAACCTTGCCCACCTAAACAAGTAGCTATTAAGAGCGATCGAATTAGTTCGTCGGAACCGTTACCAACAGAGATATTGTCGGCTGTAATGGCGGTTTTTGGCAGTGTAACCCCCCCTAGCCCCCCCTTATTAAGGGGGGGGACATTTAGGGATTCATTGACGTATTCGGCGAGATCCTCTTTGAGCGCTGCGTGGCCTCCGTCGGGATAGCGATTTGTCTCAATTAACTGCTGGTAAGTCCAAGCTAGCTTTTTTTTTAATTCCTCTGGCAAGTCGTAGGGGCATTCGTTGGTGTCGAGGCGATCGATCGCACTTTCCGAGTGCGCTGGTTCTCCTGATGTGCCGCCGGGATGGGGAGTGTAGGCGGTAAGTTCGGCTAAATCTTTTCGGATAAAGGGAAGCATGGTATAATTTACGACTTTTTATTTTAGATAATTTGCTTACAAGCATCTGAACTTAGCATAGAGCTTGTTCTATCTCGAAAGCAAGAGGAGAGGGCGAATTTAGTTTCTGTCGATCGATTGATGCGTCGGCTGTGGCAAATTGATTATTTTAATAAAGTAACTGCTGACATTTGGAAACCCAGTATGAAAGTCAAGCCTTCCGATATATCTAAAAATGCCGCCGCTACCCTCATAGCTTTGAGTTTGGCTGTTCTCCCTTCAGCTATGCCTGCCTCAGCTCAAACGGAGTCAGCTCCGGCCCAGAACAATACTGGTTCTAATGGAGTTGTTCTAGACAGAACTCCCTTTCAAGAAAGCAAAAATGACCACAATCATTGGGGTGCTTTGGGTTTGTTGGGCATCCTCGGTTTGGCGAATCTGTTTCGCAAGGATGAACCCAAACGCTACCGCGATCCGATGGGTGAATAGTTTTTTAAACGGCGAGTGCACCAGCCAAAAAACAAATCAACTGTCCTCGATTCAGAAACCGGGTTTTTTACGAAACTACTGGATTATTGCCTTTAGTCCTGACAAAAAACCCGGTTTATTGGATATTGAGGAGCGCTTTTGCCACAAAGTTTATTCAATCGCGCCACAAAGCAATCCCACCCAACAAACCGCTGACATTGGGTACTATTTTAACCTGTGGTGGTAACTCAAAAACAATCTTTTTAGTATTGCCACCGCCGATGTAAAGGCGATCGCAGTTAAAGAGATTTTGCAAAAAGGCGAGTGCTTTTTCCAGACGGCGATTCCATCTTTTGGAACCCACTGCATCTAATGCCGATCGCCCTAATTGCTGTTCGTAAGTTTCTCCTTTGCGAAACGGGTGATGTCCTAATTCTAAATTGGGCACCAAGATACCATCGACAAATAACGCAGAACCGAAACCTGTACCCAGGGTAATTACTAATTCTACGCCCGTCCCAGCAATGGCTCCCAATCCTTGAATATCGGCATCGTTAGCTACTCGCACGGGTTTTCCCAAGCGATCTTTGAGGGTAGTTTCTAGGTCAAAATCTATCCAAGACGGATCTAAATTCACTGCGGTTTTGATGATGCCTAGACGCACGACGCCGGGGAAACCGACAGATACTCGGTCAAATTCCCCTTGTCCGCTTGCTAAAGAGGCGATCGCCTCTAGTACGGGTTCCGGTTTCGGTGGTTGAGGCGTTTCTAAACGGCTGCGTTCCGTTTGGGGTTCGCCTTCATTGTCCAACACCATAACTTTGATGCCACTTCCGCCAATGTCAACGGCTAAGGTGCGAGTCGATCGATCTTGTTCAGTCATTGGATTGTTGAGACTTGCAAGTGGGTCAAATTTTAATTTTTGAATTGGCAAAACTTTTGAATCGCTTCCCAAATTTCCGCTAGGACATTTCCCAAAGAATGATCGTCTTCTAATTCGATTAATTGCACCCAGGGACGGTTAGCGGCAAAATTTCTGCTAGCTTGAATCGGTATTATTGTATCATGCTTGCCGTGAAGAATTAACGTAGGGACTGACCGCATTAATTTTTCTTCAGGGTATTGAGCCATATCTGCCACAAACTGATAATTCAAGGGCATCTCTCGCTGTTCGCCGTAGTGGTAAACGGGTAAATATTTCTCAGACTGCCACTTTTCTAAGTGTTCCTGTCCCAACATTGGCAGCCAGTGGGAGAGAAAGTCAAAAGCCGGTGCTAACAAAACTATTTGTTTTACTGACAATTGTCGATCGGCCAACCAAGCCGCTGTCAGCCCCCCAAAACTCGACCCTATTATGGTGACTCCTCCTAGATTTTTTACATTTTCTGTGGGAGATTGGGAGGATTGGGTTTGCAAAAATTCTGTTTCTATTTGGTTTAATTGGCGGGTGAGAGTAAGCCCCGAAAAATCGTTTTGATTGAGATCGGGAGTTTTTAGGTCAATTCCTAGGGACAAAAAGCGAGCTCGGAAATATTTTCCCTTAAGGGAATCGGGACTTGAAGCAAATCCGTGTAAATAAATGTAACTCGAATCGTTCTGTAGATTCATCCAGTAATTTTTATGAGACTGTTTAACTAATTATTTTAACTTAATATGAGTTATTAACTAAAAAACTTAAGACACTAAATCACAGAAATTATATACTGATATGTGGCAGAGATTAAGGATTCGCAGGGATTTAAATTATGTGCTGTTAGAGGGTTTATAACAAAAAATAAAGCACTCGCCTCTACTTGAAATGGCTACGCTTTTAGACTGGTTTGCCGAAGAAATTAAGCAATCGCATATATTACAAAAAATCCGGGTTTATCGCTGCCTGTGTTTAGTGGATTTATAGCTGCTTACCATCAATCGGAGGGTGGGTACTGAGCACCCTCCGATTTACTCAAAACTACTCGTCAATTACTGCGGTTTTTGACCGTTTTGCATCCGGTTTTTAGCAGTTTGTCGGCGCTGCTGCATCAGTTGAGCTAATTGGCTGCGCTGTTCGGCCGTGAGCACTTCTCGCATTGCGAGTGTACTTTCAAATTGCACCTCTTCCAACTGCTGTCTCAATCCGATTATTTGACGGTGTTTTTCGCGTATTTCGCTGGCATTTGCCGTGCCAGACATCATCGTTTCCAATTCTTGTCTGGCTTGACGGACTGCTTGCATCCGCTGGGAAACTTGGTCTTTGTACTGATCGCGAACAACCTGCATTTTCTGCTTTTGGTCGGCACTTAAATTCAGTTTCTCGAACATCCCGCCTTCCTTGCCAGCAGGTCGATTTGGTCGCTGATTTTGGGCAATTGTTTGTGGTTCTAGGGGATTGGGAACTGCTGTTGCTGCGGCTGTGCTGCCGAGAGTCAGCATTAAAATGGCTAGGGCAGAAATGCGACGAATTGACATGAAAATTACCTCTAGGAGATTAGTTATTTGTTGACGGTTCGTTGTCACCGGAAACAGGGAAATTAAACCAGTCTGTTTGCGGGCGATTGGTCATACTTTCTTGGGGAGAATCACGGAGTACACCCTCCCAGTTCGTGACTACAAATGCTTCTAACTGAGCTGTTTCGTCATTGGGCAATCGTGCAGTCTCAAACGGACGGTAGCCAGACCAAAAAACTAGCAGGCTAGCAGCAATGGCCGACGACAAAGCCCACTTAGAAACAGAGGAGATTTTTAATCTGTCATCCGACTTAGGTGACGTACTTAATCGCGTTTTTTTGCGGTGGGTTTCATGCAAAAGACTCCCCTGATTACTTTCTATTGCTGCTAGAATTTTTTGCTCTAAATCGGGTACCGCTTCAGGAATATTGGGGCGATGTTGCTTCAAGAAATTAACTAACTCTTGGTCGCTGCTTGGCTTATTCATAGCTCGCTGACACCTTCTTTTTGCAAAAATTGCCGCACAGCATTTCGGGCATAAAACACGCGAGATTTGACGGTTCCCGCAGGCAGTCCCAAAATTTGGGCTACTTCTTTTTGTGGGATGTCTTCTAGGTCGTGCAGCACCAAAACGCTGCGGTGTTCAAAGCTCAATTGCTCCAGTCCCCGCTGCACTAAATCTTGATAGTGCAACTGCATCAAGTCCGATGTGTTATCTTTGAGAATAACCCGATCCATTGTTTCTTGATTTTTGAGTTGGGAGTCAAAAGAATGCTGTTTAGCAAATGCTTGTCTTTGGTCGGAAGCCACATTCCAAGTGATTCGATAAAGCCAAGTAGAAAAGTTTTCCTGGTGCTTGAGTTTGGGCAATCCTTTCCAGACTCGCAGGAATACTTCTTGTGCTAAATCGTCAAGAAGCGACGGGCCGCAGAGTTGATAAAGGGTTGACCTGACTTTGTGTTGGTAGCGTTGGTAAAGGTAGCGAAAGCAAGTGCGATCGCCCTTTAAACATTGAGCAACTAAGTCCGAGTCGGAACAGTCATCGATTAAAACATTGGCTGACACAGCTAACACCTGTGAAGTCTCCCCCACCAGTTCGTTATCTGAAGTGTTTAGACAGGACAGCTTGAAAAAAGGTTCAAATTATTTAAAATATTATTTTGATCCTGAATCCGCTTGGGGCAGAAAACTGCACCAATGTCAGCAACAGGTACTCCGGCCTGTGCCACAAAAATTAAATTTTCTTGTGGGGTGGGGTTCTAGCCCGTCCGTAACAGGCACTCCCGCCTGTTCCACAAAAAATAAGTTTTCTTGTAAACCGTAGCGTTGACTATAGCGACCAATCCCCCATATCGGTTCTAACTATTTACAGCATTTTTCCAATAAGTATAAGTTTTTAAACCAATACTTTCTTTGTTTTCGTTATAGATATCATCTAAACATTTGAAAAGAGCTAAAGCGTAATTCTTTAATCCCAACTCTGTCAAACTTGTGAGAATTCTAGTCAGCCGCAGGTAGTTGTGATTAAAGTGTTCAATCCACTCTCTTTTTCTTGACAAATATTCATCGGATTTTGCAATTACAATTTCTGCGTTTTCCCCTTCGTGGCATTCCATCCCGTAAAATGCCAGCATGACTTTTAGAGATTTTACTAAGCGATTTCTCAACTCTTCACTGGTTCTAAAAGCTTGAATCACCTCATCATTTAAAGTCGGAGCACTGGAATTAAAGCGACTCTTTTCTCTCAGGGGAAACAGCCATTGAATGTAATTGTGCACGGATTCCAGCTTCTGGTAGTCCCACGACCAAATATCCTCGATCGCCCGACCTTGTGAATCAGGCTGCTGACCGAGGTAGAATGCTAAAATTTTGTTTTGTTTGGTTGAATCACTCATTAGTTTCTTCACGGGCGGGCAGGATGCCCACCCCACAATAAAATTTAATTTTTCTGTGGAACAGGCATCCTGTCTGTTCTGGAAAATGGTGCAATATCTGAATTTTAAGCGAATTTAGGCTGCTTCGCCAGGGGTTTAAACCCCTGGCGGCTTCGCGGGCTTTACCGCAAAGTAACAAACTCTTCAGCAGTCGATGGGTGAATGCCAATAGTCGCGTCAAAGTCTTTCTTCGTAGCTCCCATATTAACAGCGATCGCCATTCCTTGAATAATCTCGCCCGCGTCTTTCCCCACCATGTGGACGCCCAAAACTCTGTCAGTATTAGTCTCAACGATTAACTTGACAAAAGTTTTCTCGTCTGCACCTGTCAAAGCGTGAAACATCGGCCTAAACTTGGCTGTGTAGCACTTAATTGAGTCGGGGAACTTTGCTCTAGCCTGCACTTCGTTTAAGCCCACTGTACCTGCTTCCGGCTGAGAAAATACCGCTGACGGGACATTTTCGTAACTGATTGCTCTCGGATTGTTGCCAAATTCAGTATCTGCAAAAGCCCGTCCTTCGGCGATCGCAATTGGCGTTAAATTGATGCGGTTGGTGCAATCTCCGACTGCAAAAATGTGCGGTTGACTGGTACGGCTGTCTTTGGTAACTGCGATCGCACCTTTATCTGTTTCTACTCCCGCATTTTCTAAAGCCAATTTTTCCAAGTTGGGTTTGCGCCCGGTAGCGCACAACAGCGCGTCTACTACTAGCGTTCCTTCGGATGTTCCCGACAGAGTTAATTTTAAGCCTTCTGGAGTTTTCTCAATGTGGTTGATCGAGCTTTCTGTCAAAATTTCGATTCCGTGCTTAATCATTCCTTCTTGCACGTTGGTGCGAATCTCTGCATCGAAGTCGTTCAAAATTAAGTCACGGCGGATGATTTGAGTTACTTTGCTTCCCAATCCGTTCATAATGCAAGCAAATTCGACGCCGATGTAGCCGCCACCCCAAATTGCCAACCGTTTTGGCTGCTCTTTTAGTAGGAAGATTTCGCGGGAGGTAATCGCGTGTTCGATGCCCATAATTGGCACTCTTTCGGCTTCTCCCCCGACTGCAATTAAGATTTTGGCTGCGGTAAATTTTTTGTCACCAACTTCGACGGTGTGGGGATCAATAAATTTGGCGTATCCTGAGATTAATTCGACTCCGGCTTTTTCAAGAAAGCTGATGTGCAATTTGCTCAGTCGGCGCACTTCTGTGTCTACCGTGGTGACGAGTTTTTCCCAGTCGAAACTGCTTTCTACTGGACTCCAACCGTAGCCCACCGCATCTTCGTAAAGGTGCGAAAATGTTGAGGCGTACACCATGAGTTTTTTGGGGACACAGCCGCGAATTACGCAGGTTCCGCCTACTAAGTCATTTTCGGCGATCGCCACTTTTGCCCCGTAGGATGCTGCTCGCTTGGAACTCGCCAATCCGCCGGAACCCGCACCTATCACAAACAAGTCGTAGTCGTATGTCATAATTGTCTGTACCTTCTTATCGCCCACTTACCAATTTTACGCTTTACTTTTCTTAATGATATCTCAAAAAATTTTTGTTTTTTTTGGGGAGCCACTACTTTACTGTTTGCGATTGATATGGTATTATTAAATAATAGGATATTATACGTTAATTTTAAAATTACTCACACTTCCATTATTAGATTATAACACAAGCGCTCGACCAGAAACATATAAAAATATAACTATTTTCTAGCCGCCGCCAAGAATAAAAGAGCTAATTCTCGATCGCTCGTTATAGCCGAGCCGAACTCCCGTAAATCCCTGTAAAAAAGCGCAAATTTGATGCTCTTCCCGATTTTTAAGGGGTAGTAGGGGGCAAGAATCAGGGGCGATCGGGGCTAATCACCGCGCAGCGACAGAAAACTGATACTAGCCTAACCTATCGGAGCAATCACAGGAGATTACCCTACTGTTTTTGATAATTTCATCAATCCTTGATAATTGCTATATTATAAACATAAATTAATTATCGGGCTAGCTTTATGATCGAGTGGCTGGTAGTCTGGGGAGCAACGGAAGCAGTAGGCATTCTCGTTAAACCCATCTTAGAAGATTTAGTCAAAGACGGCGCGAAGGATTTTGCTAAAGATTTTTTTAAAGATTCCCTGAAAAACGTCTTATTAGGCGAAAAAGACCCGCGAAAAGTCGCAGCAGGTAAAGCGATCACAAAGTTTTTGAAGTTGGTAGAACAGCAGTTGAAAATTGGCGGAGTTCCCGCAGATAAAATTAAGCTGTATATTAAAGATGTTAAACAGTTTATCAATAACAAGTCTGTTAAGGAAATTTTGGGCAAGGCTTTTGAGAGCGATCGCGAATCTCTCGATGCAGAACTTCTAGAATAAACCTGGAGTCAACTAGATTTAACTCCTTTACCCGCAAGATTTAAGTGGCAAACCATCGCCAATCAGTATCTCGCCGAAGTTCAAGAAATTCTCTTTGACGAAAAAGAGTTGCGCGATATCTTGAGTGCTCAAAATCTGGATAGCATTCAGAAAAATACTCAAGAAACGGCGGGGATTATCCCCGAATTTGATTTGAGGCAATATCAAGAAGCTCTGCGCGAGCGTTACAGCAATCTCAATTTAAGCAGCGTAGATCCCAATACCTACGATTATCGGGAAAAGCTCAAGGTTTGGCAAATCTTTATTGTCCAAGATGTGCGATCGATTTACGAATCATTTCTGCCCCAAGCTTACGAAATTCCTAAAGAACATCAACGGCGGTTGCAAGACAGCAATCAATTAGACGCCATCGATATAGAAAATTTAGAGAAATATCGGCGCGGTTATTTTTCTCAGCCGATAGTACAAGTGTTAGATGTTATCAATGACAGGCAAAAGTATCCCTACATTGTTATTTTAGGCGATCCGGGTTCTGGCAAGTCTACTCTCTTACAATATTTAGCATTAACCTGGGCGCTCTCGCCCTTAAATAGCGTGACATCTCAGCCGATTAAGCTGCTAATAGAATTGCGGACTTACATTCGCAGCGGGGAATCAGGAGATTGCAAGAATTTCCTCGAATTTTTCCATCAAAGTCCGGGTTCAATTTGTCACTTGAATCAGCATCAATTGCAGGAACAGCTTAAAGCAGGCGACGCTGTGGTAATGTTCGACGGGTTAGATGAAATTTTCGATCCCGGGAAACGAGAAGATGTAATTACAGCGATTCATCGGTTTACCAATGAGTATCCCCGCGTGCGAGTGATTGTCACGTCTCGGATTATTGGTTACAAACCTCAACGCTTACAAGATGCAGAGTTTCATCACTTTATTCTCCAAGATTTGAATGCGGAACAAATTCAGGATTTTGTTCACCGCTGGCACGAATTAACTTTTACTGATGCTGGGGAAAAAGCGCGGATTAGTGAGCGCATGGAAAGAGCATTAGCGTATTCATCAACGATTCGAGATTTAGCGGGTAATCCGTTATTGTTGACAATTATGGCGATTTTAAATCGCGGGCAAGAATTGCCGAGAGACAGGGCGGAACTTTACAATCAAGCTTCGCGGGTATTGCTGTATCAATGGGATGTGGAAAGGTCTTTAGTAGAGGATAGCAGGCTCGATCCGAAAACTATTGATGCTAAAGATAAGCAAGAAATGCTGCGGCGAATCGCTTACGAAATGCAAGCCGCACCTGAAGGCTTAGCTGGCAATATTATTAGTGCGGAAGATTTGGAGAGTACCCTGACAGCATATCTGAATAATAAAGATTTCGATCGACCGAAAGAGCGGGCAAGGTTGATAATTAACCAACTGCGAACTCGCAACTTTATTTTATGTTATTTGGGTGCGGATACTTATGGGTTTGTGCATCGAACTTTTTTGGAATATTTCTGTGCGTCGGAGGTTGTATATCGATTTGAAAAAACGCGCCAAGTTTCTTTAAATGAGTTGAAAATAGAGATTTTTGGCAAGCACTGGGATGATGAATCGTGGCAGGAAGTTTTGTGCTTGATTGCGGGATTGATTGATGGACGGTTCACAGGGGAATTGATTGAGTTTCTGATGCGGCAGGATGGGGAAGCCCAAAAGTTCCGCAATCTGTTTTTGGCGGCGAAGTGTTTGAATGAGGTGAGGGAGAGAAAAGAGATTGCTGGGGTTGAGAGTCAATTGCTTGAACGCTTAAAAGAGTTAACAAAGTATGACCTAAATGACTATACTTTTCGTGATACAAAAAATATCAATCTAGTTAGGGAAATTCGTACTCAAGCACTAGCAGCAGTAGCAGCAACTTGGAAAGATGACCCAAAAACCTTACCTTGGCTCAAACAATGCGCTCAATCTGACGATAATTCGGCTGTGCGACGTGCAGCAGTCCAAGAAATAGCACGGGGGTGGAAAGATGACCCCGAAACCTTACCTTGGCTCAAACAATGCGCTCAATGTGACGATAATTCGGCTGTGCGACAAACAGCAGTCCAAGAATTAGTACGGGGGTGGAAAGATGACCCCGAAACCTTACCTTGGCTCAAACAATGCGCTCAATGTGACGATAATTCCGCTGTGCGATGTGCAGCAGTCCAAGAATTAGCACGGGGGTGGAAAAATGACCTAAAAATATTTCAATGGTTGTGCGATATAGCTATCAATGATCCTTTTGAACTTCAGTCTAAGTTCCAAGATAATCCTAGAAAAGCAGCACTTGAAATCATGGTCAAGCAATACTCCGATCGCCCACAAACTTTAGAAATACTTCGCGATAGATTTGCCAACGATCCAGATAAACAAGTCCGCAATTTTGCCCTGAAACAATTGGCAAAATTAATTAGAGAGACTATAATCTAAACAAAAAAAATATCAACAAATTATGATATTTCAAAAAATAGTATAATTAATATCCAATAGTTCTCGAAGACAACCACTATGCAAGTCACGACCGAAGAAATTATTTATCCATGCAGCGACGGTCAACCAATGGCAGATAGCACAATTCAATACAAATTAATTGTCAAAATCAAAGAAGGTTGCGAATCGCTGTTTAAAAACGACCTAAACGTGTTTGTAGCAGCCGATTTACTGTGGTATCCAGTTGAAGGTAGACCAGATATTTCTCAAGCACCGGATGTTATGGTAATATTTGGCAGACCAAAGGGCGATCGACGTTCCTACCTGCAATTTAACGAAGATAATATTGCTCCCCAAGTTGCGTTTGAGATTCGCTCTCACAACGACAGACAAACCAAAATGTACAAAAAACTTTCATTTTACAATCGCTATGGAGTCGATGAATATTACCTTTACGATCCCGAAAACAACGATTTGAGCGGTTGGCAAAGAATTGAAGGAAACTTAGAATTAATTGAGCCGATTGAGGGCTGGGTAAGTCCGAGATTGGGAGTACGATTTGAGTTGGGCGAAGCTGGATTAGAAATATATCGACCCGATGGACAAAGGTTTCTTTCCTATGCGGAATTGGAGGAACAGGGGGAATTAAACCGCCAGCGTGCCGAACAGGCAGATCAAAGGGCCAAACAAGAAGCTCAAAGGGCCGAACAAGAAGCTCAAAGGGCCGAACGTTTGGCAGCAAAACTGCGCGAATTGAACATCGATCCTGAAAGCATTTAAGCGACAAATTGTTTAATTTAGGGCTTACGCATCAAGACCACAGAAACCGGGTTTTTTATGGTTTATGCGCGCTGTAGGGAATGATTTTCGTGAAAAAACCCGGTTTCTCACCACCCTTGTGTAACTCCCACCATTACAACTTGTCCGACTTGTTTAAAGTCGCGAAGCAATCTCCATTCTTCGGGATTGGTTGACTCCAATCCGCTGCATTTGCAATGACGCCTGATACTAAAATTAGCGTCCAAACGATCGCCCTTCCAGCCGCCAAAACCGATAAGAAGTGTTAAGTTAGTAGTTAGTTGTGTCGATCGCACAGAAAAAAAATGCCTGAACTACAAACCGATACATACCAAGACCTCGACCCGCAAGTCCTCTCAAAGCCCGTTGTTGTCGGTCTGGAAGAGGTAACAAAAGTTTACGGGATTGGCGACCTGGAAGTTCGCGCTTTAAACGGCGTCAGCTTGACCGTCAGACAAGGAGAATATTGCTCGATTATGGGCGCATCGGGATCGGGCAAATCTACAGCTATGAATATTATCGGCTGTCTCGATCGACCTACGAGCGGCAGTTACTACTTAGACGGCGTAGATGTCGCCCAAATGCCGGAAGAAGAATTAGCCGGAATTCGCAATTTAAAATTAGGGTTTGTATTCCAACAATTTCACCTGTTGCCTCAATTGACAGCATTAGAAAATGTCATGTTACCGATGGTTTATGCAGGCATTCCCGCAGCAGAAAGACGCGAACGGGGAGTAGACGCTTTAACAAAAGTAGGTTTGGAAAGTCGCCTGCAAAACCGACCGAATCAACTATCAGGAGGACAGCAGCAGCGCGTTGCGATCGCCAGGGCTATTGTCAACCGTCCCGTGTTGTTGCTGGCTGACGAACCTACAGGTGCATTGGATACAAAAACTACTCAAGAAGTAATGGATATTTTTACAGAATTCAATGAAAGCGGCATGACTGTTGTTATGGTAACGCACGAACCGGAAGTGGCGCGTCAAACTCGCCGTGTTGTCTGGTTCCGCGACGGTCAAGTTATTCACAATAATCTCAATCCCGAAGAGCTTTCACACGCTGTATTTTAGTATAATAGTCCGCGAAAAGCGAAAATAAAATTGGGCGATTGAAATCGCTTCTAGACAAACGAAGTCCGCCTACGCGGACTGAAGAATCAAGAGAGTATTACTTCTATCCAAGAGGGCTTTAGCTATTAGACAGGGGTTTTCAACCCCTGGCGGACTAATAGACAAAACGCCAGATATCTGCTTAATGAAAAGCACTGGGAAAAGCTTCCCAAACTTGATCGACAAAATCTCTAAGTTGCCGAGATGCGATCGCACGATCCTTTTTCTCAGAGTCCAGAGACTGCAACTGAGTCAACAGTGAAATTACCTCAGTATCAAAAGCCTCCCGAAACAAACTCCCCGGCCACAGCAAATCAGCACCATCTCGCAAATCGGATAAAGTGTATTCTTCCGACCATTGCGCCGATAAATCCTTCCCCGACGCCGATACAACTAACATCAAAGGGCGCACCCAACAAACTTGACGTGCCTCAACCACTTGGATCACCTCTGAATGCAGGCACGCATCTCCACATTCTAAACTGACAATTTGACCAGGCTTAAAGTTCAAAGCACAACCCATTAATGCTCACACTTAATACAGACATAACAAAGCAGCCAAATAAGTGCTGCATCTCTCCACAGCACCCTAAAACATTATATCATAATTCCTTCTTCCTTCTTCCCCCTTCCTTCTTCCTTCTTCTCAACTTTCATCAAGCTTTTTAAGAGCCATTTCGAGCTCGGCTGTCAACAATCGTGCTTCTTTTTTACCACCGCCACCATTGGCATAATCCGCCACGGAAATCGGAGAACCGATCGCAATTTTTACCTGAGAACCCCATTTAGGAATGCGCGGGCGATAGCGGATACTCATCGGTACAATTTTCACCCCCAAACCCGGTTTGCTCAACTCTGCTTGCATTGCCAAACGCGCCAATCCCGGCTTAATCGGATGAACTTCGCCATCCTGAAAAATACCGCCTTCGGGAAAAATCACCAACATTTCCTTGTCGAGGAGTAGTTCCACCCCATAACGCAGACTGCCAATTGCCGGATGCTTGAGATCCACAGCAAACCCCCCCAAATGTCTGATGAACCAACCTTGCAGTCCTTTGACCTCATCAGCAGTTACCATAAACCGCAAATCGCGTCCAGTCACCTTCTGTCCAGTTGAATAGGGCATCATCAGGGCATCCCACCGGGAGCGGTGCGTAGGGGCTAAGATGACAGGCCCATCTTTCGGCAAGTGCTCCTGTCCGGTTACCTCAATCTTGCCAAAATGAAACGGTAGGACAACATAGTGACCTAGCGGATAGAGCAAGGAGGTTAACCAAGGAGAAACGCGAGAGGTATTAGATGCTACCTTGGCAGGCATTGGCTTCACTAGAGATGATTTACTGGACTCAACGGCGATCGTGGCGGTGTGGGGCATAGCAATTAAGCTGCTTTATCGAGATCTAAAGTCTAAAGTAAGGTGTTGGCCAAATCTTTAGTTTTTAGATCGGGACACTTTTGCTATTGGCCTTGTGCCGATCGAGCGATCGCGCCCGCAAGAGATAATCTCTAACAGGTAAAACCTCAGCCAACCGGACAGCACTAATGCAGAGCAGTCGGCCGCCTCGAAAGCTTGAGCGGGCAATTACGGATCTATTATTCCAGTTAAAGGTCAATTTCGATTAAACATCGCCCCGCAGAAAGTAAAAAATTTTACCTGTTAAATTTTCCGGCGCGCTTCAAACCAAGAAAGCAACTGATCGCGGCAAACAGACTCCATAATACCGCCGAGCACCTCTAAGCGGTGACACGAATGCGCGCTATCTGGAATATTAGCAGCAGTCCGAATCGTGCCAGTTTTCGGGTCATCTGCTCCGTATACCAGCAGACCAATCCGAGCTTGGACGATCGCACCAGCGCACATCGGGCAAGGCTCTAGCGTTACGTAGAGCGTGCATTGGTTAAGATGCCAGTCTTGCAAAACTTTGCCGGCCGCCCGCAAAGCCAAGATTTCAGCGTGAGCAGTCGGATCGCAATCTCGCTCTCGCCGATTTTGCGCTTCGGCAATCAATTTGCCAGTACCGTCAACAATTGCAGCACCCACGGGTACTTCACCAGCATCACCGGCTGCTTGTGCCAGTTCCACAGCCCTAGTCATCCAGCGTTTGTGAATAAAATAAGTAGTATCACTAATAGACAACGGCTCAGCTTTACAATTCACGTCATACCTAAGTAACAGAAAAACTTAAGATCGATAAATAAAGTTACATTACAGCTTAATCGAGAGTCTTTAATTATGGACACCACTACGATTACCACTGAAATTGTTGAGCTGCTGTGCCGCATTAGTCGGCAAAAGCTGCGCGAACAAGATATCACTCCTTTGGTAGTGTTTCTGACGGCTCTAATTTCCATCCTGCGCGGAGTGATGATTATTGACAGGACGATCGCAGTTGAAGAAGAAGAACGGTTGCAAAAGACTCTCAAAGCCTTTGCCAGTGGCGACCGCGATCGGGTAGAACTAATTCAGCGCCTTGTCAAAGGAATCTCCAAACAGCAGGTTTACTTCAACCCCACGGAATTGCTAACCCTGACAGCTTTGTTCTCAGAATCAGAAAAACTGTTGCTCATCGGTTCCGGCTACGAAATGTCAGCCGCAGACGGACACATCGATATGCGGGAGCAAATGTACTTACAGTCGATCGCAAATCGGCTCGGCCTGGACTCCAGACACATTGCAGTCATAGACACTTTATTTACTAAAGAAGGTACCCTCGACTCAGAAGCTTTTGCCGAAGTTAAAGCTTTACTCGATCCCAGCGAATTCGAGTCCCGCGATCCGGTATTTGGCAAAGCAGCAAAGCACTTGCTGAGTATTTTACTTCGCAAATAATCCAGCGCATATAAATTTTGGGGCAGTAAAAGTAGTGAGAGAGGATTTCGAGGATTTGGTGCTGTGTCCATTTGAGATGGGAACTGGGCGCTCTTACCGTCAAAAACCGGGTTGTTTAACCCCTACCAAGAGCGTTGCACGGCGTATGTTGATCAAAAACCAGGTTTCGGCCTAAGTCCCGCTTTATTTTTTTTTGCAAGAGTCGATCGACCCTTGTATCCCATTGAACCGAATCAATCTAAAATCTAAAAGCGACTTGTCGCTGCCTTGATAGACCCAGCTTGGTCTCAAATCTAAAATTGATTGATTATGCAAATTGAATGGCAAACCGCCAAAACCTACGAAGACATTCTCTATCACAAAAGCGGCGGCACCGCCAAAATTACCATCAATCGACCTCACAAACGGAACGCTTTCCGTCCCAAAACCGTGCTGGAACTGTGCGATGCCTTTACTGATGCCCGCGAAGACACAAAAATCGGCGTTGTCCTTTTCACCGGTGCAGGGCCTCATACAGACGGCAAATACGCCTTTTGCGCCGGCGGCGACCAAAGCGTGCGGGGTTCGGCGGGATATGTAGACGAAGGTGGCATACCCCGGTTGAACGTACTCGACTTGCAGAAGTTGATTCGATCTATGCCCAAAGTTGTAATTGCTTTAGTTGCAGGTTACGCAATTGGAGGGGGTCACGTTCTGCACTTAATTTGCGACTTGACGATCGCTGCTGACAATGCTATTTTCGGACAGACCGGCCCCAAAGTAGGCAGTTTCGACGGTGGTTTCGGAGCTAGCTATCTCGCCAGAGTCGTCGGCCAGAAAAAAGCCAGAGAAATTTGGTTTTTGTGTCGCCAGTACAGCGCGCAGCAAGCCCTAGAAATGGGTTTAGTCAACTGCGTCGTGCCCGTCGAACAACTCGAACTAGAAGGCATTCAGTGGGCTCTTGAAATTTTAGAAAAAAGTCCGATCGCGATTCGCTGTTTGAAATCCGCTTTTAATGCCGACTGCGACGGTCAAGCCGGTTTGCAAGAACTGGCAGGAAATGCCACTTTGCTGTACTATATGACCCAGGAAGGCGCCGAAGGCAAACAAGCCTTTTTGGAAAAACGGCAACCTGATTTTAGTCAATATCCTTGGCTGCCATAGCGGGATGGAGAAATCAGTTTTTTTTATGCGCTCATATTAAAGTAGATGCTGCTGATTTTTATGAGTTAGTAAACCCAAATGCACCCGATCGTCCAAAAGTGTCAGTATTGATGCCAGTTCCCAAAAAGAATGAAACTGCTTTGTCAGATCCAAACCATGATAATGATCAGTGATTTCCCAATCTAAAATCGAAAATGGTATTAGCTATCCTGCTGCCGACTAACTAAACGGAGACTGCTGCTGCCGATTTTTCGGTTAACGTTGTGCCTGTAAGCTGGCAGGCATAGCGCTCGGAAAGAGTGACGGTGGCATCCTGCAGCGTCAGAGTCGATTCTTGCCACAGTCCAATTTCTTCTATCTTTTCCCAAGATGACCTAAAAGGCGAAACCGCTAAAGCACAAGCTTTCCAGTGACTTTGAACCGGCCCGCTTAGTAGAGCGCAAACACCTCCGCGTCTGCCCTCAGGCGTATAGTGACGGCAGTGACCACAAGCTGAAGTTAAAGGTGAAGTTAATGAGGTTTGCATAAAAGTTCTTAGGGAAATCATTTTCATCTCTAATTCTCCTTTGTAGAGCTAGCTGGTTTTAGAGCATCCCAACCTTTATGCTGTCAGGGTTGTAGCGATCCCCAAAGCATAAATAAATTTTATAATTTATTTATAATCTCGTTATATATAGAAACAATTAGCTCGGTGCTTGCTCATTGTATAGGTAAAAACACAGGTTAAAAGTTTATAAAGGCGTTAGGGATCAAGAAAAAGTACAAATGCCCAAGGAGTATGAGAGGTCACAAATAAGTGGTAGCTCAGGATACAAAAAGTGGCTGAGAGTGTCGCTAACTAGCCTCCGGGAAACAGCAATAATTAAGTTTTCAAATGAAAATGAAAAATAGCTGCAGGCGATCGACAGCAGGCGATCGGGCCCCTGTTGCATTGACGCCAAAAGTAGCTAATCATAAAATAGGCAATTTTTCAAGCTTCTTGTTTATATCTACCAAAATTTTGGGGTGAGAGCCTCGACCATAAGCGGGCGACTGTAATGGGTTCTAAGAAATCCTTAGACGATTTGTAGACTTGCTGTATGCTAAGTCAAGGAGGTGAAGCAAGTGTTTAATTTGACGTTTGAATTTAAGTTGAAGCCCACAGCAACACAAATAGCAGTTTTTGAAGATTGGCTAGAACAGTGCCGCAAGGTGTACAACTATGCCCTAAGAGAACGCAAAGACTGGTACAACTCACGCAAATGTCAGATCAACTCTTGCTCCATTCACTCCGAGTATATTATTCCTGCTGAGGTAGCTAGACCGACATATTCAAGTCAGTGCAAGGCTTTAACAGCATATAGGAAGACCAGCCCCGCATTGCAGCGAGTCAACGCTCAGGTGTTGCAACAAACGCTGCGGAGATTGGAAAAAGCTTTCGTCAGTATGTGGGAGCAAAATCACGGGTTTCCTCGGTTCAAAAAACAGGGGGCTTTGAGGTCTTTGAGTTTCCCACAGTTGGGTACAACTTTCCATCAAGGCAACCGCTTTAAATTGCCTTTAATTGGCTCAATAAAATTTTGTCAGTCGCGTCCCATCCCCCAGGGCGCAATCGTCAAACAAGCTCGCGTCGTTAGACGGTCTAGTGGCTGGTATATAATGTTGACTTTGCAGTGGGATGTCTCAATTCCCGATATCATTCCTCATGGCAATCCCGTAGGAATTGATGTAGGGTTGACTAATTTGATTGCAACTTCTAACGGGCTTTTAATTAAAAGAACGAGGTTTTTTGCTGACGCCGAACGCAAGCTTAAATTGCTGCAACAGCGCGTTACTAGAAAAAAAATCGGGTCAAATAATTGGAAAAAGGCTCAGAAAAAAGTCGCCTTGCTGCATGAATACGTGGCAAACTGCCGAAAAGATTGGCATCGCAAGTTGTCACATCAAATCTGTGATGACGCGGGTATGGTGTTTCTCGAAGACCTTAATCTGGTCGGACTGAAAGCGGGGATGTTAGGTAAGCACTGCTTAGATGCTGGGTTTGGGCAATTCTTCAACATATTGGAGCAAACTTGCTTTAAGCGCGGTGTGTATTTCCAGAAAGTAGATGCTAAAAAGACTAGCCAAATCTGTCCCAATTGCCTTAACGAAACAGGCAAAAAAGAGTTATCACAACGAACTCACTCGTGTCACAATTGCGGCTATACAACCGACAGAGATGTCGCAGCCGCACAAGTAGTTCTCAAGCGAGGACTTGCAGCCGTAGGGCATACGGTCAAGATGCTTGCCGAGGGTAAATTCATTGGAATCCCTGCGAAGCAAGAATCCCCACGCCTTTAGGCCCGGGAGTGTCAAAATCAAAACATTAAAATTAATTCAGAGGCGGTAGGAGTTTTGCTAATGACTAAGCGTTCTTCGGTTGAATCCCCAAATCATCAATCCTCTTCAACCCCAATCAAGCCTGCTTTGCAAGCAGTCCTGGGGAGTCTAGATGTAAACCTAGAAGCAGAACTGACAACATACAGAAGGCACAGGAGGCGCGCCGAACAGTGGGTGTCGCCCTCAGTTCGTACCGGCAAGCAAACAGCCACAACCGAGCAACAGCTAGCCCACAATTTGCCCCCGGAGGCCGCCGAGGAAACTCAGCAGCCGCTATCGCTGCCCCTATCCCTTGCCGGCACTCAGGGCGATGCCCCGCTAGCAACTACCAGGGGTGGCACAAAACTATCTAGCAGTGCCTTTGCACCCAACAATTATCTCGAATCAAGCGAAAAACTGATCGAAAGTTTGGACGAGTCAAAAACTGAGCCTGCGGTCGAACGCAGTTTAGCCGCCAGTTTGTTAACTCCCTTGGGACTGAGTTCGATGCTATTGTTTTTGCTGTCGTGCACAGCTTTGGGCTACGCAGTCATGTACCCGTCAAATCTAGTTAAGATGGCTGGCCTGAACCGTTTGCTCGATCGCACCTCACCCTCTCCAAGCGACAGTCCCGCCTCTAGTTCCACCTCAGACACCAGCACCAAAGAACTGCCGAAAGCTCCAAATCTGGTATCCAAGGAATTTGTCGAGCTAGATTTGAGCACTCTCAGCAATGTTAAGCCGACAGTCAGCCCGATTCCTTCCCCGTCACCAAAAGCATCAATCCCGCCAACTCCGCCAGCGCCTCCGGGCCCCAGCGGGGCTGTGCCGATTCCTACAGAAGACGGCAACCCGGCCAGAGGCAGGGAACAAGGACTCAACAATCTGAGCACGGCTTTGCTTCCCACTCCCAGCCCCAGCGCCGCGCAGCCTGTGCCGACACTGCCGACACTGCCTCCAACACCCTCCCCAGCCCAGCCAGCAGCCACATCCCCGGCGACAGCATCCCCGGCGACAGCATCCCCAGCCGCCGCAGCCCCGCTGGGAAGGCCTGCACGGGCTGCCGACGGTTTCTATTACGTTGTCACCGATTACACCGACGAAAAATCGCTCCAGCAAGCCAGAAGAGCAGTTCCGGATGCCTACGTGCGGAACTTCTCAAAGGGTGTCAAGATCCAAATGGGGGCTTTGAACGATCCGGCCTCAGCAGAACGTTTGGTGAAAGAACTCCAAGAAAAAGGGGTGAAGCCACAATACTATCAACCATAAATTAGGCAAAGACAATTAAACTAATGATCGGGGAGTAGGTTGGGCCGAGGCACGAACCCTCCGTTTCGCTTCACCCAACATTTGCTCAGTTTTGATGGGTAATGCTCGCGCCCTACCCATCTTAAAAATAATCATGACGACCTAACTTAGAGGGAATTAAAATTTCACAATTAAAAATTAAAAATACGATTGAGGAGTTTTCATTTTTAGTTGTTAATTCTGATTTCTCTGTCTTAATTCTAAAGTTGAAAATCGGGAGACGGGCAAAATGGGATTATTCGATCGCCTATGGCGAGTGATTCGAGCCAATATTAACAGTTTGGTCGGGGCGGCCGAAGACCCAGAAAAAATTCTGGAACAGGCTGTAATGGATATGCAGGAAGATTTAGTGCAGCTCAGACAAGCTGTGGCAGGGGCGATTGCAGCTCAAAAACGCACTGAACGCCAGTGCTCCCAAGCTGAGTCTACAGCAGCAGAATGGCATCAGCGGGCCCAGCTAGCTTTGCAAAAAGGCGAGGAAAATTTGGCGCGGGAAGCTCTGACGCGCAAGAAATCTTATCAAGAAACGGCAACGGCGATGAAAGCCAGTCTCGGACAACAGAACGCTGTTGTGACTAAACTTAAAGAAAATATGCGGGCGCTCGAAAGTAAAATTTCCGAGGCAAAATCTAAAAAAGATATGTACATTGCCCGAGCTCGATCGGCGGCATCGTCGGAAAGGCTGCAAGAAATGATGGGCAATCTCAGTACCGGCAGCGCTTTGAGCGCGTTTGAACGGATGGAAGAGAAAGTCATGCAGCTAGAAGCTCGCTCTGAAGCAATCGCAGAACTCGGAACTAACGATTTAGAAAAGAAGTTTCTCTCTCTCGAAGGTGCCGACGATGTGGATACTGAGTTGGCGGCGATGAAAGCACAAATGCTTCCGGGCAAGAATACACCCAAATTGCCGTCTAGCGAGCCGCCCGCATCCTGAACCCCAGCAGCAGAACAAGAGTCGGGACGTGCAAAAACTTCTCAACAGCCTAGCTAGAGATGGCTCGAAGCCTGTTGGGGAATTCCCGGATCGAAGTTAAACTCAATAGATAGGTGCAGTGCGATTCGTTGAAACGTGAATCACGGTAATCAATCCGTACATAGCGTTTCCAGCCACAAGGCTGAACTCTCGG
>NZ_JAUBPS010000002.1:119977-227692 GCF_036700865.1 Microcoleus sp. S13C4 | reverse complement strand
AATTGTTCGTAATTCATATTATTAAGCTAATTTTTTCTTTTATTTTACCAGAGCGCTCGCACTTTCGCAAGAGGTCTTTTGAGCCAGCATCACCGGATATCAAACCCGAAAGGGTTACAGCATAAGTGGCACAATAACTTGCGGACTTTATAAAAAATGGAAATTTGTAACCGCAGATGCACGCAGATAAACGCAGATAGATAGAGATATAATTTATATTATCGGTAATTCTGAAAACCTATGACTCAAGCTTTACCCAAACTCGTAAACTTCGAGGAATTTGTGGAGTGGCTGCCTGAAAATTCGGCGGTACGCTACGAACTGCATAATGGAGATATTGTTGAGATGGCACAACCAGTAGGCGAACACGAGGAAGTTATAAGCTTTCTTGCAGTCGAAATTCCTGTTGAAATCAAACGTCTGGGATTGCCCTACGGTATCCCCCGCCAAGCGATAGTCAGACCTCCTGAAAAAGATTCTGGTTATTTCCCTGATGTGTTGGTGCTGAATCGTGGAAATCTGGTGAACGAAACATTGTGGCAAAAACAATCTGTCCTCAGTTTGGGTGCATCGATACCGTTGGTAATTGAGGTTGTGTCAACCAATTGGCGCGATGATTACTATTTGAAATATGCTGATTATGAGGAGATGGGTATTCCTGAATATTGGATTGTGGATTATGCTGCGTTGGGCGGACGCAATTTTATTGGTAATCCCAAACAACCGACGATTTCTGTGTGTAATTTGGTTGATGGTGAATATCAAATCCTCAAGTTTCGAGAGAACGATCGGATTGTGTCGCAAACTTTTCCCGCTCTAAACCTCACAGCAAACCAGATTTTTCAAGCTGGTTTAGTATAAGCTGAATTAAAATTTAGGCTTTCGGGGGGGCAGGATGCCCAACCCCTACTCCCCACAAGAGCTTATATTGCTTAAATTCAATCATTCCGCAAGGCTGCGATCGGATCTAAGCGAGCCGCATTCCGAGCCGGCAATACTCCAGCTAACAACCCGACGGTAAAAGACAGCCCAAAACCGGCTGCGATCGACCATACAGAAACCACAAACGGAAATTTGAAGGCTGTCGAGGCTCCAAAGGCGATCGCAACTCCCAACCCAATACCCGCCGTTCCCCCCACCGTGGAAACTAAAATAGATTCCGCCATAAATTGAATGAGAATTGCCGCATTAGTAGCGCCTACCGCTTTGCGAATCCCGATTTCCTTAGTGCGTTCCACAACAGACACCAACATAATATTAGCAATACCGATGCCGCCAACCACCAAAGAAATTCCGGCGATCGCACCCACCATAACCGTAAATAAACCTATCACATTGCTGAAAGTATTAACGATCTCTGTTTGATTTACAACTCGAAAATCATCCGGTTGTGGCGGATAAATATTGTGGCGCAAGCGCATGATATTTTCCACTTGAAATTGAGCATCTGCTAAATCAGCTTCGCCCGCAGTTTCCAACCAAAAACCCGAGATCGCAATCCCCGCTAAAGAATTTCTACCCACAATCCGCGAAGACATATTTTTGAGGGGAATATACACTCGATCGTCCTGATCGGTTCCCCCTACAGACCCCTTGCTTTCCATCACTCCAATGACCTTGTAGCGGTTTCCCTGAATGCGAATATCGGAGGAGAGCGCATTAGCTCCCGCTCCAAAAAGTTCATCCCGCACCTTAGAACCGAGGACAACTACTGGCTCAGCAGCATTCAATTCATCCTCGTTAAAAAACCGTCCTTCTTGGGGTTGAATGTTCTTCACATCTGGATAGTTTAAATCCGTTCCCAAAATAGAAGTAAAGGAATTTTGTCCGCCGTAAACCACTTGCACTTGGCGCTGCAAATAAGCCGAAATCGCCTTAACAGCAGGAGCTTGTTTGCCGATCGCCCTAGCGTCATCCCAAGTAAGGGTAGTAGCAGAACCGCTTCCCTGACTGACACCGCCCGATCGCGAAGCGCCGGATAAAACCAACAGCACATTTGTACCCAAAGCCTTTAACTGTTCTTCAGTTGATTTTTGTACTCCTTGTCCCACGGAAGTAATGGCAATTACCGAAGATATCCCAATAATTACGCCCAGCATAGTTAAACTGGTACGCAACTTATTATTCCACAGCGCCTCTGTCGCCATGAACGCGATTTGAACGTTAGAGATTTTGTTGGGGCGGGGGCGAGTCTGTAATTTCATTGGCTAATAGGTAACAGTTAATAGGTAATAGGTAATTAACTGGTTCCTAGGCTCTGCCTGGGAACCTATATTTAGAGGCTCTGCCTCGGCAGGGAAAATGGATGAAGGAAGAGCCTCGGCAGGGAAAATGGATGGAGGCTCTTCCTCCGGATCTGCGCTACCAGGCAGAGCCTGGTAACGAGTAATCGCAATAATAATTTTCGGAGTCAGTGCGAGCATCTCGCTCGCGGATGCTAATCTGATGACTGATGACTAAGGACTAATGACTGCTAACGCAAGCGCGTTCCGCCACCCGGTTGCAAACCTGGAATTCCACCCGATGGATTTTGGGATCTAGGCCGCAATCCCGGGGGGAAACTCATCAGCACTTTTTCATTTCCTTTCAAACCCGATCGCACTTCCGTCTTGTCATCCACCGTCATACCAGTCTTAATCGGCATAAAAGCAGGTTTACCATCTTCTGGACCCGGAACATAAACCCCCGTTTCCCTTTGTTGGCGGACAATTGCCGCAGTCGGAACTACCAAAACATTTTTGAGTTCACCGGCCTTAAACTCCACATTCACATTCATTCCCGATCGCAGTATTTGTTTATCATCATTAATAATTGCCGCTTTTACCTCAAAACTTGTCACATTTTGCTGGACGATCGACTGAGGCGAAATTTGAGTGATTTTACCTACAAAAGTCTTTCCCGCAAAAGCATCGGCTTGAATAGACGCAGCCTGGCCGATCCGAATCTGAGAAATATTAGTTTCTGCTACGTTTGCTACTAATTGATTTTTGGAAGCTAAGGACAAAATCGAAGAAGAAGTCGCCGAAGAAACTGCACTACCTGCCGTCGTGGGAGTCACAAAAGCGCCCGGATCGGCGTACTTGCGGGTAACAGTGCCGATGAAAGGAGCCCGCAGCACAGTGTCGTCGATCTGCGCTTGAACGCTTTGCAGGCTGCCTCTAGCGGCGAGAACTTGGGCGCGGGCTTGGGCGATGTCTTCCGGGCGAGAACCAGCTTCTAGCAGCGCCAAAGCTTGCTGTTTTTGCTCCACAGCAGCCTGGCCTGCTGCGATGTCTTCAGGGCGTGCGCCCGATCGCGCCAGGGCCAAAGCTTGCCGTTTTTGCTCCACAGCAGCCCGCCCTGCAGCGATTTCTTCGGGGCGTGCGCCCGATCGCGCCAGGGTCAAAGCTTGCCGTTTTTGCTCGACAGCAGCCCGCGCCGCAGCGATTTCTTCGGGGCGAGTACCCGATCGCAGCAAAGCTACAGCTTGTTCGGCTTGCCTGACTTGCGTTTGAGCTCGATCGCGCGCGGTGCGGGAGTTGTTGACAACTTGCAAAGCAATGGCTCCGGCATTATAGAGTTCCTGATTTCTATGAAAGTCTTCCTCAGCTTGGTTTTTGGCGTATTCGGCATCTCTGAGTTTGGCGATCGCTTGGGCGATGTCTTCAGGCCGATTGCCCTTAAGCAATTTTTGTAAATTTGCCTGTTGTTCAGCTAGTTGTGCCTCGGCTACGGCAATATCCTGGCTTCGATTGCCGTTGAGCAATTTTTGCAGCGTTGCCTGTTGCTCTGCCACCTGTGCCTGCGCTACAGCAATGTCTTGGCTTCGATTGCCGTTGAGCAATTTTTCCAGACTTGCCTGTTGTTCTGCTAACACTGCCTTAGCCACAGCAATGTCCTGGGTTCGAGTGCCGTTGAGCAATTTTTGCAGGTTTGCTTCCGCGGCTGCGAGTTGTCCGCGAGTTTGGGTAAGTTGCCCTTGGAGGTTGGAGTCGTCCATGTAGGCGAGAATCTGCCCTTTTTCAACTTTATCTCCTTCCTTGACAAGCAAACTTTTGAGCATTCCTGAAGTTTTGGGGCTGACGTTAACGGAACGTTCGGGCACTATTGTGCCGTTTGCCGAAATTGTAATCGGCAGGTTCACCCTTTCGACAGCAACGGTTTTTTCCTTGCGCCTGGTTTCGCGGCTGGATTTGACTGTGAGTTGGCTGTAAGCTGTGTAGCCGACTCCTGCCAGCAGGGAAGCGGCGAGGAGTCCGCTAAGCCAGGGAGTCAGCTCTTTTTTAATCTGAAAGTGCTTTACGAAGTACATATAAATTAGACCTGATGGGTCTGTCTTGAATTTAGACCGATCGGGAACAGAAAAGGTTCAATTGAAGTCGCACTAAGTTTTTTCGGTTGTAGCGCAGGTATCTTCGGATAATTTTGGATAATAAGGCAATCAGCTACGATTAATTTAGAATCTCGATCGATGAGCAACGCAGACATGAGCATTCACTTAGACTTGCGGCCGGAGTTAGAAAGTCAACTGTCTAGTGAAGCTTTGCGGCTAAAACTGCCTGTATCTGACTACATCCTACGTGTTTTATCGCTCAGATAAGTTCTGAGCAACTCATCTAAAACTGGAGCAGAGCTGGTTGCTTATTGGCAAAGCGAAGGAGTCATCAACTCACGACCTGATATCACCGATAGTCAAGGATATGCTCGAAACCTGCGGCATCAGGCACAAACACGGACACGGACACGAACATAAGAAACGCTATGTACCTTTTAGAGACTGATGTTTTAATTGATATTCAAGAGGGTCATGCACCTGCAATTACTGGGTTTTCTAGTCTTTCAGATATACCTAGTGTTCCCGGTTTTGTTGTCATCGAGCTAATCCAAGACGCGCAGTTGTAGGCATTCCGTAAACTTTCGGGCGATCGCCCCTATAGGCAGGATATTCAAAAAGTTTCTTGCTATCATATAGAGGATATACGGAAATTTTCTTTCCAATAAGTAGTTAGAGTGGTTTAGTTGGTCGCTGAAGCCGTACTTTGAAGCATATCTGTTGGTCATTAGAGACAAGCTACGATGACTAGACTGTTCTTTAAGAGTATCTCCTAGTTTGATGACTTTCGTTATAATCAGTTAGGTAATTTGAGGATTTAGAGACTAATGGTTAAACCCAACGAGCCGAATAAATTTCAAAAAAACTTTCATGAATCCCTAAATTCGCCCGCATTCTCCCAGGAATCCTTTAAGGGTATCTTGGCTCTGTCTGATCAACTTCGACTTTATACAGAGCAAAATAGGAGCATTTTCGATCAAGCGATTAAAGCAAGTGCTTTAAGTAGTTCAGTTATTGAGAACATGAGGCGGTTTTCCTTGCCAGAAAATTCTCAAATTCTCGCAAACCTATCTAAGTTAAATGCTTTGGAGAAAATAAAACAATCACCAACTTTTGACCAGGTAAACGCCGCAAATTTATCAATTTCAAAGCTCCTGAAAGCAGTTGATAGTTCAAATATCAGTAAGTTGATGCAGCAGGGAACTCTCCAGTCTGCTGCCTGGCAAAAGCAATTCAAAGCAATAGATACAATTCCAGGTAGTTTGCACCGTTACGATCTAGTTTTGCAATCTCACCTAGCAGACATCTCCAAGTTTTCAGCACTATCTCAAATATCTCTATCTCATCTACCCCTAGAAGGTTTTTTAGGAAATGCTCTGAGAATAGAAACTTCTATTCAAGGCGTTCTTCAAAATACTTTCATTGATTTGGGAAAATCTTATTCCAAATTATTTGCGTCACTTAGCCATAACCCAGCATCTCTTATTTCACTGCCACCTATCGTCTCACTGTATTCGGCGGTTGAATTTTTAAATGGGGTTAGACTTGCTGAAGCTGTTACTATTCAATCTGATGAATTAGAATTTGAATTACAATTTGAGGAAGAAACACATCAGCTAGAAAAAGATGTTCAACAGGAAACTGAAAGTGTTCTTGAAGAACTACTTGGAAAATTAAATGTAGAACTTATTCGTCTACTGCATGGGGCAAGGCAATCCTTAGAATCTACAAATCCTGATAAGGCTCGGCAGGCCGCAACCTCATTGAGAGAACTTTTTACCCATGTATTACATACACTTTCACCTGACGACCAAGTTAAAAATTGGAGTAACTCTCCAGAACATTATGACAAGGGAAAGCTAACACGACGGGCACGACTCCTTTACATTTGTCGCTCCTTGAATCACGGCCCATGTTCAGATTTTATTGAAAAGGACATTAATGCTGTTTTGGAATTTCTCAAACTTTTCCAACGAGGAACACATGAAATTACCTCTCCTTACACGGAGCTTCAGCTCAAGATGATGCTTAGACGAATGGAATCAACTTTGAGATTTTTGTTAGAAATTTGGATGGAAAGCAACATTTTGTGAAAACTGTAAAGCCGCACCGTAACAATTTGCTTGGAGCGGATTGTCCAAAGATATTAGTGCATTGCGAAGATTGTTTGTAGCCACTCAAGCGCACCGTTAGACTGAAATAATTTGGTACGATCGCTGGTTAATCTTTTACTTTATTCGAGGTTAGTATTGCTATGACCCACCCCAAAAATAAAAAAGGTTTCCGCACCATCAATGTTGAGAGGCAAGAATTCCGTTGGCATTTCTGCCCTTCTTTTGACAACAGCTACTTGACTTTGCAAAGCACTGTTACACCGCAACGCGAAACATTAGTTACACATTTCTAGAAACAGCGGACGAGCAAAGTCTTTTTATCTGCGATCGCATCGATCGAACTTGTGAAAAGTTCGATCGCCCATTTCCTCCTCAACAAACAGCCGCTACACCCAATTCTGTAATCGCCGCCTCCGGGCCCACCAAAGAAACATACGGTTCTACAAAATATTTCTTAGCAGCATCCCGCGCTTGTGAAGCTGTCACCTGTGCAATTTCTTCTTGAAATTGCTGGTCAAATTTAATTCCCAATCCCAAAATTTCGTACCAGCCTAAAACTTGGGCAATTTGCGAATTAGTTTGTTTTCCTAAAGCATATTGTCCGAGCATTTTATTCTTGCAAGCTTGCAATTCCTCCTCGCTTAGTTGGATGCTGGTGAGTCGATCGACTTCTGCGCGCAATCCTTCAAAAGCAGTCGCCGTATTTTCCGGCGCCGTACCCATGTACACGACAAACTGAGCCGTGTCCAAGCGCGTCGCGTAGAGCGCGGAAACGTCGTAAGCCAAGCCCCGCTTTTCCCGCAATTCCACAAACAATCGGCTCGACAAACCGTTACCCAAATAAGTATTCAGCAACTTAATCGCTGCATAGTCGGGATTTTTGACAGAGGGTGCGAGGTAGCCCAGCATAATCACTGATTGCTGCGTATCTTGCGCCGTAACGACCGATTCAGGGGAAGGTGACAGAGGGGGGACGGTTAAAGTTGGTAAGGGTGTTAAAGGCGCTTTCCAGTCGCCAAAAGTTCTATCGATCAGGGCGATCGCATCTTCGGTGGATATTCTGCCGGCTACAGAAATAACTACATTATCGGGACGGAAATAGGTTTTGTGGAACTCTTCAAGCTCGTTTCTGGTGAGCTTTGACATAGTAGCTTCCGTGCCCAAGGGAGAGAAAGCATAGGGATGTTCCTGGTACATCGCGTGCCGCAATTGCTCGAAGGCGATCGCAAATGGCTGTTCTTGCTGCGATCGAATTGCTGATATGGCAATGCGGCGTTCAAGTTCGACTTCAGCTTCCGGAAAAGTAGGCGATCGCGTCAATTGCGCAGCCAACTCCAAAATCTCCTCAAAATCCGCAGAAACCGTCTTCAAACTCACTAAAAAATAGTCTGTAGTAGAGTCGGCACTCAACCTCGCTCCCACCGATTCTACACGCTCGGCAATTTCCAGCGAAGACAGCCGATCGGTTCCCTTAGTCATTACCGCCGACAGCAAGTGACACAATCCTGCTTGTTCCGGCTGCACGTAGCGACTGCCGGCCCGCAGGAATATCCTAGCTGCAATAATATCTGCTGCTGGATTTTCTGCTGCTAAGACAACAATACCGTTGTCTAAAACCGTGCGCTGGATTTCATTTTTCATGGTTAATTTAGTTGGGAATTGGTAATTTGGAATGGGTAATTGGTAATTGGTAATTTGTAATTACTTGATTGCCATTTTTCTATTTTGCATTTGCATATTGTATGATGTCCTACCGGGTAGGGCTTGACGCACAACATCTAAATGTAACAACATTTATCCCGTAGGGTGCGCCACAAGCACAAAGAACCCCCGACAAATGCCGAACCTCTACTCCGTAGGGTGCGCCACAAGCACAGAGAACCCCCGACAAACGCCGAACCTCTATCCGGTATAAAAGATATTTATTTTCACCCGTTTACCAATTAGATTGGTTTGAGCACCACGGCCGTATAGCGTCGAGGAGAGAGATATTGTTGAGCTAGGCGCTGGAGGTCTAATGGCCCAAATGCTTTAATCCTGGTGGGATAGCTAAGCGCTAATTCGGCAGTGGCGATCGTATTGTAATATCCGTAAAGACCCGCTAGCTGTCCCGGCGTTTCGAGCGAGAAAGCAAAATCGTTGCACAGCAAACGCTTACAGCGCAGCAATTCTACCTCGGAAACAGGCTCAGACTGCAATTCCCAAAGCCGATCGCAAATCCGAGATTCCACCTGTTCGACATCCTTCGCATCCAAGACTGCACTGATAGTAAATAAACTCGATTCCCGTTGCAGCGAGAAAGTGCTGTCGATCGCCTCTACCAATTGTAATTCTTCCCGCAGTTCCCTGACTAAACGCGAAGTCCGCCCGTGTGCGAGCAACACCGACAGCAGATCCAAGCCGCAAGCACTTTGCAAGTGTTCAACTCCCGGGCCCGTCCACGCCATCATCAGCCGCGCTTGTTCCAATCGGGGGAGACAGAGTTCCTGACGGCGAATTTCTATCAGTGGCGGTTCCGCCTCTGCGGTTAATTTTGGACAATCCCACGGATCGTAAAACTGCTCGAATGCTTTCCCCGTAATATCTCTGGCCTGTTGTTCATCAATTCCCCCGACTACCACCACAGTCATATTTTCCGGCTGATAGTGCGATCGGTGAAAACAGCGCATTTCGTGGGGAGTTCGCGACATCAGCAGTTCTTCCGTGCCGAGTACCGATCGCCTGTAGGGATGTCGCTGGTAAACTGTTTCCATCATGGCTTGGAAACCCAGCCAATCGGGATCGTCTTGAGCTTGACGGATTTCTTCGAGCACCACATCTCGCTCGCGATCGAATTCCAGATCTGGAATCGAAGCCCGCAGCAGCAATTCTGCCAGTGGCTGCGCTGTTTCTGCTAAATAATCAGCCGCAGCGTTGACGAAAAAATGGGCGTAGTCGTGACTTGTAGCTGCATTGGCGACACCGCCGCGATTTTCGATTACCTGGTCAAATTCTCCAGGGGCGATCGAGTCCGTCCCTTTAAATATCATATGTTCTAGAAAATGAGCCATTCCCGACCAAGAATCCGGCTCCAGCGTAGCGCCAGCCCTCACCCACACGTCTAGCGCGACCACCGGTGTGGCCGAAATCCGCTGGTGAATGACCGTTAACCCGTTGTTGAGCTTCCAGACATTGGCTGGGAACTCTAAAGCAGTGAGCAGTTGAGACAAGCTAGTTATTCTTAAACTTTAGTTAACTTCGGCTGCAACTATGGTAGCGCTTTACAGCTCTGCGATCGGGATTAATTGATACAGAAATCATTACTCATCTGCCATTAATCCTTATTCATCAGTTATTTTTTGTTTTTTGCTTTTTTTTCAAGCAGTCTCAAATACTTACCATTTTTTTGCTTAAAAGTCAATAGGTTGCGCGGGATATTAATGAATCAGTCGGGAGAAAGAGGATGTTATCGGAATATTTCAATAAATTAAGAAATATAAGAACACTAAAGACATTGAGAGGAGAAACGACAGATGGTAGCTACCTTAGAAGATACCAAGCGCCAAGCGATCGCGACTAAATTAGCAGACATGAAAGCGCTGCAAAACTTGTTGATCGCCAACGAGCAATTGTTCATCAATTCCTGCAACGACTCCGAACTGGCTGATCGCTTCCGGGATATGCTTGAAGACGATCGCAAAAACTTGGGCGTATTAGAAACTACGATCGTGCAATACGGCATTCAAGCCGAGCCCAAAGAAACCAGCGCAAAAATGATTGAAGAAGTTCAGAAACTCATGGAAGGTTCTGAACTGACATTGTTTGAAAAAGTCACCCAGCACGAACTGCTCAAACACAAACAAACAATGGCCGGTCTGTTAATTCACAAAGCCGCTCAAGTAGTCGGCGCCGACATCGAAGCCGCCATTACTCCCCTCAACACAGTTAACTTTGAAAACCGCGCTCACCAAGAGCAACTCAAGGGAGTTATGGAAATCTTGGGCGTGCGCGAACTGACCGGCAAAGACCCCGACCAAGGCGTTTGGGCCCGCGTGCAAGATGCAATGGCAGCCATGACCGGCATCATCGGCGGTGCAGTTACCCGCACCAAAGATGAGATGAACATCACCGAAATCATCACCATGGATCACCGCAAAGCCGATACCCTATTTATGGAGATCGAAAAAACCGACGATCCTCAAAAACTGCAAGAATTCTTCGGTCAACTTTACAAAGACCTCAGCGTCCACGCAGAAGCCGAAGAACAAGTTGTTTACCCAGCAATTCGCAGCTACTACAGCAACACTCAAGAACTGTACGACGAGCAAGCAGAAATGAAGCAAATGCTCGCCAAGATTAAGTCCATGAGCCCCAGTTCTTCTGATTTCAAAGCCCAAATAAAACAGCTCCAAACAGCGGTTCAGGATCACGTAAAAGAAGAAGAAAAGGATATGTTACCTCAAATTCGCCGCAACCTGAGCGAAGCACAAATGGAACAAATGGCTACTCAATTCAAAGCAGCCAAAAGCACGATGCAGCAAGAAATGGCTAACTTGAGCTAATTCAGCAGTCAGCTAATTATACCTCTAGCAAAACTAGAGAATAGTTAAACTGCAACCTATCAATCCCGCTACCCACGTAGCGGGATTACTGTTTTGTGTGAAGTCACCCAGGTTCAAAAACTAATCTCAAATCTGTTAGCATCGGAATTATTTATATATCTATTAGACCTGTTGCAAAATAGTTTTGTGCTATTATAGAAAGTTTAGACAATTTTATAATCTAGCAGGCTGGGCAAGTTTAAGGAGATGCCAATCAACCCCATAATACAAATTATGACCTAAACTTGAGCAAACTTTTAAGGATAACACATATTTTTTTGGCAAGAGGTCTATTCTCTTCATCTGCGTCAATCCCTTGTCATCTGCGGTTAATACATTCTCTTTTTTAACCGCAGATAGAGGCAGATAAACACAGATTAATTATATCCATTGTGGTTGCACTTATACATGATGGAGAGTGGGGTAATGTGAAAGTATTGACCGAGACTTGATCATTCCCCTCCAACCGGAAACGATATAACTAAAAAAATGAATAAACCCGCCCTCCGTAAGCTGGTTGTGGGGGCGGATTTATTTAGATTCTGAGTTATGATCCGAGATTGTGGGTGAAACCCACGCCTAAAAATGCTCTTATAATCAACTCGCGACAAATCTATCCGTTAATCACAGAGCCGCCATTGGGATGCAAAATTTGACCCGTCATGTAAGACGAATCTTTTGAAGCTAAAAACACGTAACTGGGGGCAACTTCATCGGGTTGACCGGCGCGTCCCAAGGCCGTGTCTGCACCAAATTTCTCAACTTTTTCTTCGGGGAAAGTCGAGGGAATTAGAGGCGTCCAAATCGGGCCGGGAGCTACTCCGTTGACGCGAATTCCTTTCTCAGCTAAACTTTGAGACAAAGAGCGGGTAAAAGCAACAATCGCTCCTTTTGTGGAGGAGTAATCTAGCAATTGTTGATTGCCTTTGTAAGCGGTGACAGAGGTAGTGTTGATAATTGCACTTCCTTCTTGGAGGTGTTTTAGAGCGGCTTTTGTGAGGTAAAACATTGAGAAAATGTTGGTGCGGAAGGTGCGCTCTAATTGTTCGGCGGTGATGTCTTCGATGCTTTCTTGGGGATGCTGTTCGGCGGCGTTATTGACCAGGATGTCGAGGTGACCAAATTCTTTAACTGTTTGTTCTACAAGGTTTTGACAGACCTTTTCATCGCCGATGTCGCCGGCGATCGCAATACAGCGACGGCCTTGTTGTTCGATCGCCTCTTTGGTCTTTTTAGCATCATCATCTTCGTTGAGATAGCTGATGACCACGTTAGCGCCTTCCTTGGCAAAAGCGATCGCCACCGCCCGCCCGATACCGCTGTCTCCGCCAGTAATTAAGGCTACTTTGTCCCGCAATTTGTCGCTACCCCGATATCCCTCCGCGAAAGATTGAGGTTGAGGAGTCATTTGCGATTCAATACCGGGTTGCTTTTCTTGATGTTGAGCCGGATTGGTTTGTTGTTGAGTTGGCATAACATATTCCTCTAAGTTCTACCTCTATAAATAAAGGTTTTAGTGAGGCGGGGAATCGGTCTTTTTGCCGATCGTTCCCTACTACTAAAGACAGTTTGGGCGATCGAAAGCAGTTGTTAAGATGGTAACAATAGTAAACTGCACGCCAAAACCTCGTTAGTAAACTGCACGCCAAAACCTCGTTTGACGTGCAGTTTAAACAAGCTAGATGCTAATTGCTAAGTCTCGAACTAAAACACTTGAGCTTGAGTAGGAATTAGCAACTGTACTTCTTTCGGATTGAGAGCCGAAGCTTCTATGGTTGAAGGAATCAGGGAACTCGCCGTTCTCAGCTCAGGGTATTTAAAGCTGCTAAAAACTGCATTATCAGATACTACGATGTCAGCATTGCTGACTGGTGCGGCCATCGCGCGGTTAGTCAGACCATCATCGTCGCGGCTAGAAGCAGTTACCATAGCCGGAGCCCCAGTAGCCGGAGAACCAGTTAGCACATCCTTATCATCATTGATGATGATGCTAGAAGCACGGACGGTTGGTGTAACTGTTGGTGTCGGTGCCACCACCGTAGGCGTAGTATTAGGGCCCGGCACGTCAAAGCTAACCGGGTTTGGCCCAGTTCGGATCGGGAAATTGTTGAGAACGCCCGGAGTATCGAAGACTTCCAAAACCGAGTAGCTGGCTGGAGACAAATTATTAAACCGAGCAATACCAGCAGCATCCGTTCTCACCAGCGGTTCTGTTGCAGCATCGTAGCGGCCGTTGCCATTCAAATCCAAAGTGAAAGGCACATCGGCAAGGGGCGGTTCGTTTCCGTCTTTTATGCCGTTGCGGTTGTCATCTCGGAATTTAGGAACCAACAGGTCATAGCGGCGAGAGTTACCCACCAAAGCGCAAGTAAAGGTTTGATTTGCACCGAGAACAACATCTACTGGTTGAGTCGTTTGGAAGTAACCAGGAGGCGTTACTTCTCGAATGCTGTAAGTGCCAGGGCGCAAATTGTTGAATGCAAAGGTACCAAACTGATTGGTAGTAGTAGTGGGTTCGTTTGCTTGCAACTGACCGTCACCATTGCTATCGATAAAAATGCTGACACCAGGAATAGCTGGTTCATTGCCATCTCGATAACCGTTCAGGTTGAAGTCCTCAAACTTGCAACCGGTGATGTTGCTGCTGGGTGTGTTGGCAAAGGTAACGTTGGCGTCCTGAAGATTGAGGGTAACATCGACGCGATCTGCAGTAGAAGGGGAGAAATTTGGCGGTACAACTTCTCGGACGACATAGTTGCCTACTGACAAGTTGGTAAAGGCGGCTCTTCCCTGGTCATTTGTCCTGAGTTGCTGTTCTCCAGTGTCGGGAGTCCCATTATTGTTGGTGTCTAGGAAGACAGTGACACCGCTAATTGGCGCTTCACCCTGAGTTGGTTCGTAGCGACCGTTGGCATTCAAGTCATTGTACTTGAAGACATTGATGAGGGGTAGAGTGTTGCCCACACCGGCATTACTGCCAATACCCTGAGTAGCTCCAACGGGAGAAAAGGTAAGTGACGGCGAGGGGTTGGGGGCTGGTAAAGTTGTCACTGGCGCTGCAAAAATCGGACGCTCACCAGTGTTGGCGATCGATCTTTCACCTGGTTGTTGAACGCCGTCGCGGTTGGAGTCTATGAATTTAGGGTCGTTTGGTTTCAGCGTGTAGGTTGAGTCTGCTACTAGCAGCGGTTGCTCTCTGCTGATCGTACCCTGGAATCGCGCCTGAGGCCCTGGTGCCGAAACGAGAGCGGGGTTTCCAGTTGTTGATACTGGAGCATTGAGGTTTCCGGGGACACCGCCACCTACTTCAGCAGGCAGTACACTTGGAAAAATTTCCAACACTTTGTAATTGCCAGCTCGCAAATCCTTGAAGGTAACTACTCCGTTCGCATCTGTGATGGCTATCGGTTCGGAGGCTGCTCCATCCCAGCGACCGTTCCCGTTGACATCTAAAATAAACGGTACTCGGGCAATGGGGGGTTCCAAGACTCCATTAACAACATTTCGCGTGCCGCTGCGGTCTATGTCTCGAAATTTGTTAACTTCAATTTGATAGAGCGGAGTATCGCCAACTTGAGCGCAGGCAAAGGTTTGACCTGCTGCTACGGTCACGTCCAGTACCGGAACGTTGCCGGGGGGAGTGCTTTGGGGAAAATCTTGTGTTTCTAAGGGTTCTGCGTCCGTAGCATTAACTTCTAGTCCGGTAACAGAATTAATCTGTCGTCTGATCCGTTCTTCCCGAATCTTGTAGGTTCCGGGTGCTACGTTGAATGACCATGCACCATTTTTGTCTGTTAAAGTGTTCTGTTCCCCTGCATCGCGTAGACCGTTGCCATTGGCATCAATATAAATCCTGACATTTTTAATCCCCGGTTCATTTCCATCTCGGAAGCCATCGGCATCTATGTCTAAATATTTGCATCCAACGATCCGGCTGCCTAGAGGTGTTTCTACTGGACCGTTGCCAAAGAAAACGTTGACATTTCGGTTGCCGACAGTGACAGCGAGGGGGTTGGGGGTAGTAGCGGTTAAACCAGGAGGTAGTGCCGTTTCGGTGAGTACGTAATTGCCAGGGACAAGATTTATAAATGAGAACGCGCCGTTAGCGTCCGTCGTGGTTGATACTTCCCCAGTACCAGCATTAAATACACCGTTGGTGCTTGTTGCTGATTCGAGGAGAATCGGGATATTTCCCAGACCTGGTTCATTTGGCTGTCTGATGCCATCCCGGTTCTGGTCCAAGAACTTGATGCCTACAATTGCGGGGCCAGCATTCCCAACCACAACTGGCTGTAATTGCTTGGCTCTGAGCTCTTCGGTAGTTAAATCTAAATCTGCCATGATTTCTCTCCTTCACACCTAAATCCACGTAAATTACAGACTACTGTATGGGTTGTAACTTGCTGAGTAGTTTTTACTAATAGCTGACAACCGCTACTCGATTTTACATACGTCTGCACTTGAGGTAATGTTCCCATCTCACACAACAATGCCTCAAGCTTTGTCGCTGGCAAGTATATCAGGTTTTGAAGAACCCTGGCAATTTGAGGGCAACATCTTCAGGATTTGCACGCCTTCTCTGTCCGTACATACTTGCGGTTTTGAGCTTTAAAAAGCCTAAGACTGACTTCTTCCCCCTGATATCAAGTCCGGCGGCCTCGTTCTTGTTTGTCCTAGTTCGCTGTGCTTGACGATCGCCTCCTCTGGGATTGCCAAGCACAGAGAACAAGCACCGATCGAGCTACCGCACTTGATATGACTTGCCCTGACTGGAAATACGCCGATCGGGTTTGGGGGAATTACCTGATAGTTTCTCACTCACAGAGATGCTACTGCCTCTGAATCTTGCACCCAATATACAAGCCAGCTTCGGAGTTGCCGGAACTTAGGCTTGAGTGTTGGAGGTTGCCAACAATAGGGTATCACGCGATCGCCCTTTCACCTCTTCGTTATTTTTATCTGCGGTTTGGGATTGAGGGCGATCGAGCTTTGTCTCACCCTACATAACCGGGAAATTTGTCACACCCATCGGCACAAACGAGTGAGCGATCGCCCCATTTATTAATTCACGGGTCTTGACAAAATTACTTCTTTGTGCATTAGGCTCCAGACCGACATTCTGTTGCCCAATGTTAGGCATATTGCCTAAATTCGCAAAAGATCCCTCACTCAAAAATTTACTACTTTGATAACTATCACGACCCTCGCTCCAAAGCAAGCTATCCGCCGCCATATTACCCGCAAGTTCCAGTCGCGCATAGCTGGTGGCATTCGGCAGCAGTTCGCCCTTCAAGGATTTAGCCGCCCCACCCTCAGCATCTCCCGTCACCACATCTCCCGTCACCACATCGATTTTGCTAGCCCGAATCTCTGCCGAGACAACAACCACCGCAGGCGGAGTCGTTTGAATGAAACCCGGCGGCTGAACTTCCCTGACAACATAACTACCTACCGGAACGTTGCGGAAACTGTAATTGCCCTGAACGTCGCTTAAGGTACTCGCTTCACCCGGATCTAAACTGCTGTTGTTGTTGAGGTCGATGTAAATTGGAGTGTTGGCGATCGGCGGTTCCCCAGGATCTAGGCGGCCGTTGGCGTTAAAATCGTTAAATTTCACACCGCTGATGGTGCCAGTTACCAATACATTGCCAAAGCTGAGATTAGTGGCATTTGTGCCGTTGCCCACGGTGATCGGAGTCGGGTTTGGTGTGGTTTGTCGAAAACCGGGCTGCGGAACTTCCCTCACCACATAGCTGCCTGGAGGCAAATTGATAAAAGAGAAATTACCTTGGGGGTTTGTTAAAGTCGAAGGTTCATTCGGATCTCGGACGCCGTTGTTGTTGAAATCAAGATAAATTGGCCAGTTGGCAACTCTCGGTTCCGTCGGTTCGTTGATGCCGTTACCGTTGAGGTCGTTGAACTTGAAACCGCTGATGCTGCCGGTGGGTAAATTGTTGCCGAAATTGACGCCGACAGCGTTGGTATTGCCGATGATGTCGATCGGGCCTGGATTTGGCGTAGTCTGTACCCATCCCGGTTGCTGAACTTCCCTCACCAAATATCGGCCGGGAGAAACATTGGCAAAAGTGTAGTTGCCTTGGGGGTTTGTGATGGTGTTGGGTTCGCCCGGGTCAACGCTGCCGTTGCCGTTGAGGTCGAGGTAAATTTGCCAATTTGCCAGAGGCGGGTCTGTCGCATCTCGGACACTGTTGGCATTGAGGTCATTGTATTTGAGACCGCTGATGCTGCCGACAAAAAAGACATTCCCAAAATTGATGTTGTTGACAGTGGCATTGGAAGTAACGTTAACCGGGCCAGGGTCAGGCGTGGTTTGGCGAAAACCCGGTTGCTGGACTTCTCTGACAAAATATGTAGCTGCGGGAATATTGACAAAAGCGTAATTGCCTTGAGCGTTTGTCAAAGTAACAGGTTCGCCACCATCGAGCCTATTGTTGCGGTTGAGATCGAGGTAAATTTGCCAGTTAGCTAGCCCTTGTTCCCCGGGATCTCGGCTGCTGTTGTTGTTGATGTCGTTGAATTTTGTGCCTGCGATCGTCCCTGCGTTGAAGTTGTTGCCAAAATTGATATTGCCAGCGTTTGTGCCACTGGTAATTGTGATGGGTGCGGGATTTGGGGTAGTTTGGCGAAAGTTCGGCTGCTGGACTTCCCTAACTTGGTAAGTGCCCGGCGGCAGGTTGGCGAAGATGTAGTTGCCTTGCGGGTTTGTGAGGGTGGAAGGTTCGTTAAATTCTGGCTGGCCGTTGTTGTTGAGGTCGAGGTAGATTTGCCAGTTGGGAATGGGGACTTCTCCGGGATCAGGGCGGCCGTTGGCGTTGAAGTCGTTGTATTTGGTGCCGCTGATGCTGCCGACTTGAAAGTTCCCGATGTTGACGTTGCCGATGTCTATTTGGCTGGCGGTTCTGGATTCGGACATGGTATTGCTGGGGCCCAATGAACGCGGTTCAATGTTTTCTGTAGGGCAATCTAGCAGTTTTTTTGCCAATTGCAGCTATTTCAGGGGATAAATTATTTTTAGGAAAGGGAAGGGGAGAAAAGTTGTGAGTTTTGAGTTAACTCGTTCGCAGGCATAGCCAGGGAATCCGTTAATGCCTTATGCCCAATTCCCTCTGCCGAAATTCCCAATTTTTTCCAGATTTGATGTACGATCGCTACCAGTTTTGCAGAGGTCGAATTCCCAATGTCCCAAAACTTGACAGCAAGCTGGAATGAAGCCCGCGAGGTTCCGAGTTTGCTATTCGGCTGGAGTTTGTGCGGTTTATTGGTAATGGGATCGATCGCCCCTACTCCTGCTGTCGCACAGCTACCTACCTCCGAACAGAGTAACAGCAACAGCCCGATCGCTCAAACAGGTGCGATCGTCCGCCCCACGATCAAATTGGGCAGCCGAGGGTCGGAAGTAATCGAACTCCAAGCTGCTCTTAAATTATTGGGCTTTTACGCTGACACTGTAGACGGGATTTTCTCCCAAAGCACCGCTAGAGCTGTATCTCAGTTCCAGGAAGCAGCAGGTCTGCCTCCCGACGCAATAGTCGGTCAAGATACTTGGAACCGGCTGTTTCCCGAGGCTCCGAGCACGACCGAAAACCAGATCGCCAACGCTCCCGTAACTGCCGACAACTCAGAGATTAATGCCCAAGCGCAGCCAACTAATTTTCCGGTTTTGAGAAGACGAATGCGGGGGGCGGCAGTCAGAGATTTGCAAGAGCGGCTGCGGGCCAAGGGATTTTTGCGCGTGAGTGCTAACGGCGTGTTTGGCCCGGAAACTCAAGCTGCTGTCAAGGCCGCTCAGCGACAATATCAACTGCCAGCAGACGGGATTGTCGGCCGCGCTACTTGGGAAGCTCTGCTGCGTTGACTGTTGACTGTTGACTGTTCGGTGTTAACAGCCAAAGACTGCTTGCTACTTCAAAATTTCAATATTTTAGGGCCTAGCATAGTCGATGTAACGCCGTACTTTGGTAAAAAAAACCCGGTTTCTACCTAAGTCCTAGATTTTATTGGCCTACTGCACATTGTGCGACATACTGATTTTACAAATTGTTAATAATTGGTTTCGGGAGTATTTCTGCACGTCAAAAAGTGTCAAGTTTGGTAAACAAAGTGTTTTTATAGGCGCAGTTGGTGTTAACTTAAAAACATGAGGGGCAAAACCAAGAAGCACAAAAAACTTGGATAAAAAATTTGGAATTAGAGTATTTGTCCCGCTCGGCTCTAGTCCGCAGGCAACGCCTGAACCGTGTAGCTTATTAGCAAAGAAAGGTTGACATTGCGCTCGATATTTGTTAGATAGCTTGAGGCTATTGCATGAATCAAAAGTTGCGATCACACAACAGTCAAACACAGAAGTCTGAATAGACTCCGCTGATAGCTAGCTCGTCCGCAGAGTAGTTGCACAAAAGTCCACCTTAGTTGTAGTTTGCTGAAACTCAGCAGAGCTAAAAACCCACTTGAATCAACTTAATTTACAAACTTTTTAGGGTCTGGCATCCGATATGCTAGGCCCTAAAATTTTGAAATTTTGAAGTAGCAAGCAGTCTTTGGCTGTCAACAGTCAACAGTCAACAGTCAACAGTTGACTAATGACTAATGACGATTTCATTTAATGTCCTCAATTCGAGCATTCAAACCGTTAGCGCTGAGCATTTGTAGCAATTCGTCAGCTTTTTGGCGTTCCCGAAAAGCACCGGCTTGCATCACCGATCGCCCGCTGGAAAAAGAGCGAAAAGCACCGGGAACGAGGGATTGGATTTTTTGTCGATCGCCCGAACTGTTGGCCTCCACCACAACTCGATAGCGCAAACCCAAAGCCGACGGTAAATCGAATGACGGCGAATTCTCCGGGGAATCGGGCAAAGAATTCCCCCCTAAAGGTGCAGGTACATAGCCGCCCCTTCCGATAGGAATGTTGCGGCCCGGAACCGGCAATCTACCCTCGGAAGCAACCGAACTCGAACTATCAAAATTGGGAGGAATAATTGGTTGCTGTACCGAACTTTCCGAAACCGATCGATAATTCGGATCGGGCACGGGAATTGCGATCGCCCCTGGGACTACCGCTGAAGCAGCGGCATTCCTCGGAGAAAGCTCTTGCCGCAACTCAGCGCTTCGCGGTGCAGGTCGATTTTGCATCGGTCGCCTTGAAACGGGCGCAGGTGGCGAAATTGGAGCTCTTTCTACTCTGGGACTTAGCCGCCCGGGGGTGTAAACAGGGAGAGAAGTGTCTGGACCACCGATGCTGGGGGGTCGATCGGTCGTTAGCTGCAAAGCACTTCCCCCGATTGCTGGTGGAGGGCTAAAAGTTCCCGCCACGTCAACCGAGCCCGTCGTCCGATTGCTCAACAATTGATTGCCGTAAGCTGGAATTACTTGACCTTTTGCCGCATTGTTCACATCGTACTGGCCGTTGTTGCGAATGACATTGCCCCCCGGTTCGGCGGCAGTGCCCAAATCCGGCAGAGCTCTCGATATCGCCACAATTCCGTCCCGCCGATTACTCTCGATATAATTGTTACGCAGCACCGGTCTAGCATCAGCTTGCACCACCACGCCATCCTTATTGCGAGTAATTTTGTTGCCGATCAGCAGAGGCGAAGCGTTCTGCGCTACATTCACCCCAAATCCCGTGTTTTCAAACACATTATCTCGAACTTCCGGCTGGGAACTCCCAAAAATCGTAATGCCGTTAGCTCCATTTTTTGAGAAAACATTCCCGCCAATCGTCGGCCTGGAAGTACCCACTACCGAAATTCCGTCGTGAGTGCTCCCAGAAAAAGTATTGTTGACAACCGTCGGAGAACTCGATTCGATCCACAAAGCGTAACCGCGATAGTTGGTATTCGTTACCGTCACCCCGCTGAGTCCCGCCCCATCTGCGCCTAAAATGGCAATATTTTGACCCGCCGAAGTCGGACTGATAAAGTATCCTCCGCCTTTGATGACAATATTCTGACCGCGAGTGTTCGGATTTCCCTGAACTGTCACGCTGGGCCTGAGCATTAATGGAAATTTTTCGCCAGTTTGCTCGCTGTAAGTACCGGGCGCTAGCAAAATCGCTGTCTTGGGCGGGGCGACGCTTAAGGCGTAGGTAAGGGTTTTAAACGGAGCTTGATCGCTGCCGTTGCCCCCCGTGTCGCTGCCGCCGATCGAGCTGACGTACAGTATGTTAATGTCGCTCTGCGGCGTCTGAGAAAGTAGCTGCACTCCCGGTATCCCGGCAGCGATAACTGACGGTTGATGGTTGCAAAGGGCGGTGCTGGCAAAAACGAGCAAAAGGCAAGAACTCAAACAAGATTTTTGCGATCGCTTTTCTTTGCACTCGCTATGTTGAGAGTTTAGGAGCATAAATAAACCCCACTGATTTGCGATCCGATTTCCGCTTCCCGAGTTCGGTGTCGGGTTTTTGCGATCGAACTTTGATTTCACCCGCCTGCTGGGGTTTTCTTCTGTTAATCTTTTGTGTTGTTCTGCTAACCTCACGGCACTCCTCCGAAGTGTGGTATGCAGTTTAACGATTCCACTCTCATCAAGTTTGATCTATTATGCTTTGTTTTCATCAAATTCAATAAAACTTAAAAAATTATTGTCGAATTTACATTGGTTTATGCCAAAATTAAGCCGCCTGCTTTGCCACAATCTTGACGGCGTGGGACAATGTAGCGGGTTGATTGGTAGGATTAATTATAATTAGGGTGGTTCTGAATGACCGACAAACAAAACAGAACTTTACCGGCACAGCCAGCCCTCTGCCGGATTTTAGATGCAAATTTAGATCGATCGCGCGAAGGGTTGAGAATTATTGAAGAATGGTGCAGGTTTGGTCTCAACAACGCGGATTTAGCAGGCGAGTGCAAGCAACTGCGTCAAGAATTGGCTGCTTGGCACGTCGCAGAACTTCGCAGTGCTAGGGATACGCCGGCCGATCCGGGTACGGAGTTGACTCACCCGCAGGAAGAGCAGCGTTCGAGCATTCAGCAGCTACTGGAGGCGAATTTCTGTCGGGTGGAAGAAGCTCTGCGGGTACTCGAAGAGTATGGCAAAATTTACGATCGGAATATGGGGGCGGCTTTTAAGCAGATGCGCTATCGGGTTTATACTCTCGAAAGCAATTTGCTGGCTTACCGGCGCTACCAACAGTTACTTCGATCGCAGTTATACCTTGTAACTTCGCCCAGAGACAACTTGTTGGGAGTCGTGGAAGCTGCTTTGCAAGGCGGGCTGACTTTGGTGCAGTACCGCGACAAAAGCTCAGACGACGGCGCAAAGTTGGCTAATGCGCGCCAGCTTTGCGAACTTTGTCACCGCTACGATGCTTTGCTGATTGTGAACGATCGCGTGGATTTTGCCATCGCAGCAGATGCCGACGGCGTACACTTAGGACAGGGAGATTTGCCTGTGGCGGAAGCGCGCAAGTTGCTCGGCCCGGGACGGATCATCGGTCGTTCTACTACCAATGGCGAGGAAATGCAGCGAGCTATTGAAGAGGGAGCCGATTATATTGGAGTTGGGCCGGTTTACCACACTCCTACTAAACCTGATAAACAGGCGGCGGGTTTGGATTATGTGCGGTATGCTGCTGATAAGTCGCCGATTCCGTGGTTTGCGATCGGCGGAATTGATATCAACAACCTCGATGAAATATTGAATGCCGGAGCTCAAAGAGTTGCCATAGTACGCGCGATTATGGAAGCAGAACAGCCTACTTTAGTCACGCAGTTTTTCATCTCGCAGTTGATTCGGATGGAGAATCTGAAAGCTCAAAAAGCTTTGCACGGCAAAAGCTAGGTTTATTTGCGATTCGTAGGGCGGGTTTAGCACAGGAAATCTGTGCATAAAATATAATTTTGTTACCAAACCCGCCCTGAAAACTGATATTTTACTTATGATAAATCAAATTGCGCTGCAAGTTAACGGAGAAACCCGCAATTGTGCGATCGACACACCGTTACCAGAATTACTAAAACAATTGGGATTAAACCCGCGCTTGGTGGCTGTGGAGTACAACGGCGAAATTCTGCACAAACAATTTTGGGAAACTACACAGATGCAAGAGGGCGACATCTTAGAAGTTGTCACAATTGTCGGGGGAGGCTAGCCAATTTTTAGGAGTAAAAACGAGAGTTTTTCCTGCTTCTCTGGTTATTGGTAAGCACCCACAGTCCTTTCTCCGGGAAAACAAATTGCAAAAAGCTCTGCCTCCTGTAACTTTCTAATAACATAGAAAATCAGGAGGCAGAGCCTTGCTTATATGCGTTCCCAGGCATAGCCTAGGAACCATAAAACTAAACTGCGACAGCTTCAGCCACGGGTTCAGCCACAGGTGCTGCAACCACAGGATAAATGCTGACTTTCTTGCGAGTTTTGCCTTTTCTTTCAAAAGTCACCACACCGTCAATCATGGCAAACAGAGTATCATCTCTGCCGATACCAACATTGTTACCGGGGTGAACTTTAGTGCCGCGCTGACGGATCAAAATGTTGCCAGCTCTGACAACTTGACCGCCGTACTTTTTGACACCCAGACGCTGAGAATTAGAGTCGCGTCCGTTACGTGTACTGCCTGTACCTTTCTTGTGGGCCATAATATCCTCAACTGTATTTACTATTTTTTATTCTGAATCAGTTTCGGCGGTTTGGGGGGTTTCAACAACTGCTGCAGTTAAGTCTCTGGCGGCTAAGACTGTACCGTTGACGCTGATGGAGTCAATCATAAAGCGAGTTGTTTCTTGACGGTGCCCTTTTTTCTTCCGAGTTTTCTTTTTCGGCTTCATCTTGTAGACGAGGACTTTGCGGCCCCGGAAATGCCGTAGAACCGTTCCTTCTACAGTGGCATTTTCTAGTAGAGGCTGGCCGATATGAACCTCGCCTTCGTGCTGGATCAGAAATACTTTGTCTATGGTGACTTTGGATTCAGCTTCAACGTGAAGCAGTTCGATGTCGTAGAAGCGGCCTGGTTCTACCCGAAATTGTTTGCCGCCGGTTTCAATGATTGCGTAAGTCATGGGATGGTGGTTGAAATTGCCGTACAGGTAGCTGATGAGTCATTGGTCATTGGTCGTTGTGGACTTTTGACTGCTGACTGCTCTCCAGCTTTTGGAATGTCTTAACCTGATCCGAGCCGGATTTAGACAGACAATCTACTATTGTTGCGGATTGTTGGAGTTTTGTCAAGGTAAAAGAGAGTTAATCTTTTCTAATTGTTAGTTTGAGAACAGATTGGTGGCAACGAACTACGGAATGCTTACAGAGTTAAATGTAGATTTTCTCAGATTCTCTCTTCTGAAACAGGGCAGGTAAAAATGGCAAATCGCATCTGGAAATTCTTAAATACTGATATCAAAGAACTGTGTTCCGCCGAAGCAGCAGAGGGAATCGGAGAAGCTGGGAAAACAGCCGCAGAATTGGCAAAAATGTTCAAAGAACAAGGGCTGGACAATAGCAACTTGCTGCTAGAGGTTTTGAACTCTCCCTTAGCTCAAGTTGTGGGAACTGGATTGCCATTTGTCGGGATTGCGGCGAAAATGCTGGCGTTTTTTATTGAAAAAACTCAACAGCAGCCGACTTTAGCTGAGTGCATTTTCCTGGTCAGTCAGGCGGCTTATCTGGAAAGTTTTAAGGATTTTCTTGAACAAGACGCAAATTTGTTAAATCGCATCGGGCAAACTCCGGTTTCCGATGGAGTTAAGCAGTTGCTTAAAAAACTGGCAGATTTAGAATTTAGCGATAAAGCAGCCAAAGACACTGTTATTTGCTTCCGCGATTCGATGTTAGCCACGGAATTTAACCTAGTGCTATCAGAACGGCTGCAACAAGCCGGACTCAATGCCGATGAAGCTCAAATTTTGACAAAGAGAGTTGCTGCTAATACTCACCGCTATTTAATCGAAGCTTGGGCAGTTTCCGGTGATGCCATGAAACATCTTGGACAGCCTTCTATCAGCGAATGGCGGGAGGAACAGGAGAAATATCACAGCATTGACACCTACCTGCAAGAACAGATTGCCTCTCTACCACTAGAACCTGTATTTGCAGAAAATTTCTCATTCAAAGATATCTACGTGCCTCTGAAGGCAAAGCCAATTGATAAAAAGGGCAATCGTGTTAAAAATACAGAACATTTCGATTTAGCAACTTGGGCAAAAAAATTGCTTGAGGATGGCAAAAAAGAAAATAAAGTAATGTTTGTCGAAGCTGGACCCGGACGCGGCAAGAGCGTTTTTTGTCGGATGTTTGCTGACTGGGTGCGGCAACATTTGCATCCAGTTTGGACTCCCGTGTTAATTCGACTGCGAGATATTCCCATATTGCAAAAGAGTTTTCGAGAAACACTCAAAGAAGCAGTTAATGCTGGTTTTGCTAGCGATGACGGCTGGTTGACAGATAGAAACACGCGATATTTGTTTTTCTTGGATGGCTTTGACGAGTTGCTGATGGAGGGGAGAAGCAGCGGGGGTTTAGAGCAATTTCTTAAGCAAGTAGGACAATTTCAGCGAGACTGCGATCAGAATTCAGAAATGGGACACCGGGTTTTGATTACTGGCAGAACTTTAGCTTTGCAAGGGATTGAAAGGCAAATGCCAGATAACTTGGAGCGAGTCGAAATTCAGATAATGGATGACGGACTACAGGAACAGTGGTTGAGCAAGTGGGAAGCCCAACAAGGGGCAGAAAAAACCTCAGCTTTTCAGAATTTTTTGCAAGATAAATGCTGTCCAGAGAATGTAAAATCAGAACTCTCGCGAGAGCCGCTCTTGCTTTATCTGTTAGCGGCAATGCACCGGGACAAAATCTTGAAAGTTGAGGATTTTCAAGGAACTAACAGCACTCAAGCAAAAATTTTGATTTACAACCAAGCTGTGAATTGGGTACTCACTGAACAGCGGTCTAAATTGCTCAATCGCAATTTGACCGAACTGGAGACAGAAGATTTGCGGCGCATCCTTACAGAAGCAGGATTGTGCGTGGTGCAGTCGGGAGGGGAATGCGCTCCTGTAGCGATGATTGAGAAACGATTGAGAGAAGACAACTCGGTTAAAGCCTTACTTGAAAAAGCCCAAATACCGATTGGCGACAATCCTCTGAGAAATGCTTTGGCGGTTTTTTATCTTCAGCAAGGCAGTAAAGAAGGTTCTGTGGAGTTTGTACACAAGAGTTTTGGTGAATTTCTGTGTGCGGAACGATTGAAAGAAAGTCTGGAAGACTGGACGGAACCGGGAAAGAAAGGTAGAGGATTTAATACTCAAGACTCTCAGATGGACTGGGAGATTTATGATTTGTTGGGTTATGGGCCGCTGACAGAAGAAATTGTGGAATATTTGATGGGGTTGTTAACAAGTCCGGCTGATCTAGGCGAGGAAAATCAGTTTCGCTTTGTGGAGTTATTCCAGCGTTTGGAAAATTTTTATCTGCGGTGGTGCGAGGGGGAATTTATCGATATGCTGCCGGAAAGTTTGCCTCAGAAGAAGATGCGCCTACTGCGAGATCAATTGAAAACCCAAGATTTGGGACAGCGACAAATAGATATTTATGTTGGTTTGAATGTGATGATTTTGCTGTTGGAGTTGCACCGTTACGGTCAGGAGACACCTGAATTCAAAGACAAAATGGTGTTTTATCCTTGCGGGAAAGCTAATGCTGAAGGTGAACTTGACGATGCAAGTCGGTTGTTGCGTCTCATCGGTTATAGCTGTTGTGTTGGGAATTCTGGCTTTGTCGAAACAGTTGGGAGATTCCTCATCGGTACACACCTGAGCGACGCAAACCTCTGGGGCGCAAACCTCAGTGGCGCAAACCTCAGTGGCGCAGACCTCACCGACGCAAGCCTCGGCGACGCAAACCTTACCGACGTAAACCTCAGAGGCGCAAACCTCAGCGACGCATACCTCTGCGACGTATGCCTCATCAACGCAAACCTCAGTGGCGCAGACCTCAGTGGCGCAAACCTCAGCGGTAGCGGTACATACCTCCTCGGCGCAGACCTTACCAACGCAAACCTCCTCGGCGCAGACCTCAGCGACGCAGACATTACCGACGCAAACCTCCTCGGCGCAGACCTCAGCGACGCAAACCTTACCGACGTGAACCTCAGCGGCGCAAACCTCAGCGGCGCAAACCTCAGCGGCGCAAACCTCAGCGGCGCAAACCTTAGCGACGCAAACCTCAGAGAGCGCATATTTGGCGATGTCAAATGGGATGAAAATACAAAGTGGGAGAATGTTCGAGGTTTGAAGGAAGCCGTTAATGTTCCAGAAGCGTTAAGGCGACAGCTAGGAATAGGGTAGAAAAATTTTTCCAGGCTTGGCGTATCATTTGTATGAACAGGCTTTGCGGCCTGTTCCACAAAGAGTGAATTTTCTTGTGGGGTGGGGCCGAGAATCCGCGCCCCAAAGGCCGGATCGACATACGAAGGTCGATCGACCTTATTTTATCCAAAAGGTCGATCGAACGGGATTCAAGCCGTCACAGAACATCTGCGCGATCGTAACAATTCCAAAGCTTGCTGTTTCACCCTACCCTCCATCACCTCTTTTTGCAAATTAATAAAAGCCTCAAAATCTTCTAAACCGTACTTAGTCATCTGCAACTGCTGTCGCAACTGTTCTTCGGCCTCAACCGTTAAGTAACCTGTTGCCAAAGCTTTGCGGACAATTTTACTGATTAAAGTCATAGTAGCTTCACCCTGAATACACCTACGTTAAAACACTGAAGTTTTGTCATCCGACTAACTCAGCTTTTAGTTTGTTTCATAATTATCCTTAAAATAGGTTAAATCTACCTTAAGGTCTATGTAAATAAAGTTATTTTTGATACCTCCATAAAACTTTAGCGATTTTAAATGTACAGTGCAATTAAATTGAGCTATTTAGTTTTCGTCAGACCCTATTATTCTTCAAGTACGTTAAATCTACCTTAAGGCATAATTTAAACACAGGGATTTGTGACATTGGAAATTGTATAGATTTTAAATGTAGAGTGCGCTTAAATTGGTATATTTAGTTTCTGTCTAACAACAGGCGCCATTCTCTGACAGCAAAAGGAGGAACCAGCACTTGTGTCTCATTTTGATTTTTCACGGGCAAACTCAACAGCAAAGGTCGATTACTTTCCAATTGTGTAATTATTGATTTGAAATCGTATTCTCCGACATTAATTGGCAAACCCGACTCGTTCCAAATATCATTAGCCTTGCCAATTTCGCGCTTGCCAGCCGCAACTTTCAGCGGGACAGGGTGCTGCAATTCTGTTCCCGGAAATCCTACTAATCTCAGATTTAAAGACTTTACTACTCCAGACTTTACTCGCTTGTACAAAACAATTTGCCAGGCTTTTTCGTCTGTATCACGCAGGCTTTGTACTGAGCGAAACATTGCTGTTTCGGCAGTTTCGGGATACTTGTGAATCGAGGCGAAAGCGGGCGGGCTAACCGCTAAGATTAGATACAAGCACAAGCTAAGAATAGTTAAAGTTTTACGCCGACAATAATGTTTTTTCAACTTCCAATACCTCCAATAATTTACAGTTTTTAGCCAAAAATATAAAAAAAAAGGTTTGTATTGAGATTATAAAAGAATGAACAATAGAAGACAAGAAGCAGGCAGGTTTTGTATAAAGATTATTCATCAATGACCAAGTTACGCGCTAAACCTGCCCTTACATTATACCTCGGCTTGGTTTCCTGAAGTTAGGCGCTAAAACTGGTCTTACAATATAGATAGTCTGGTTTATTTCCAATCGGTTTCGGCTTGGGATAGCACGTAAGCTGAAACATCGATAATTTGTTGTTCAGACAAACGATCTTTGTAAGCGGGCATAATACCTTTGCCGTTGGTTACTAAGTTAGAAATGTTGGCGATGGAATCCATGCCGTATTTTTTTAATGCTTTTTGTTTCAAGTTTTTGCCGCGCCTGATAATGTTGCCGCCGTTGATGTGACAGCCTGCACAGTTGGCGCTGAAGACTTCTGCTGCGGTGGGATTTGTCGCTGTATCTGCGAGGGCGATTTGGGAATTAGTGGCGATTTCTACAAAGGCCAGTGTCAGTATCAATAGAAAGGCGGTGAGAATTTTTTTTAAGTTCTTTAGCGAAATCATCTATTTACAATTTGAAAAATATTGCTGGATTTAATGATATCACTAAATACGCATTTTCTGGTTAACTCAGCGATTTATTCTTCCCAATCGAATGTGCGGGAAACTGCTTTTTTCCAAAAGCGATATTTTTGCTCGCGAAGTGCGATCGGCATTTTCGGTTCCCAAGTAAAATCCACCGCCCAATTGTCGCGCAATTCGGCTAGCTGGCTCCAAAAACCCACCGCCAAACCGGCCGCATAAGCCGCACCGAGTGCAGTAGTTTCTGCTACCACAGGCCGCACCACAGGCACTCCCAAAACATCGCTCTGAAACTGCATCAGCGTGTGGTTTCCCACCATACCTCCGTCTACTTTTAAAGACAAAAGCTGCACTGCTGAATCCTGATTCATAGCGTCCAAAATTTCCCGCGTTTGCCACGCTGTCGCTTCCAATACTGCGCGGGCAATGTGTGCCTTAGTCACGTAGCGAGTTAAACCTGCAATTACTCCCCGCGCGCTGTCTTTCCAATAGGGTGCGTAGAGTCCAGAAAATGCCGGAACAACGTAAACTCCGCCGCTATCTTCAACTGTATTTGCTAATGTTTCTACTTCCGCAGATGTGTTGATGATACCCAAATTATCCCGCAGCCACTGCACTAGAGCTCCGGCGATCGCAATACTGCCTTCCAAAGCATACACAGCGGGCGATTCCCCCATCTTGTAGGCGACTGTTGTTAGTAATCCTTGCTTTGAAGGGACGATCGCCTCACCAGTATTCAGCAGCATAAAACAGCCCGTACCGTAAGTATTTTTTGCCTCCCCCGGACTGAAACAAGTTTGCCCGACGAGAGCGGCCTGCTGATCGCCCAAAGCAGCAGCAATTGGAACACCTGCAAGCACTCCTTTTGCAGTTCCAAAAACTTGACTCGAAGGGCGAATTTCTGGCAGCATCTGGCGGGGAATTGCCATTATTTCCAAAGTTTCGGCATCCCAATCGAGGGTTTGCAAATCCATCAGCATGGTGCGGCTGGCGTTGGTAACATCGGTAATGTGCGCGCCGCCAGTCAGGTGCCAAATCAGAAAAGTATCGACATTGCCAAAAATCGCATCCCCTTGATTTGCAGCTTCCCGCAATCCTGCAATATTGTCCAGCATCCACTTAATTTTCGGCCCGCTGAAATAAGTAGCCAGCGGCAAACCGCATCGTTTTTGAAATCGATCTTTGCCCTCAACTTCAGCTAATTGATCGCAAATAAAGCGAGTGCGGGTATCTTGCCAAACAATCGCATTTCCGTAAGGTTTGCCAGTTTTTCTGTCCCAAACAATTGTAGTTTCGCGCTGGTTGGTAATACCGAGGGCAGCAATATCTTTTGGGTCGATATTGCCGATTTCGAGGGCATTTTTAATCACGCTTTGGGTGCGCTGCCAAATTTCCTCGGGATTGTGTTCAACCCATCCTGGTTGCGGGTAGATTTGCTGGTGTTCTTGTTGGTTGCTGCAAATTATCTGTCCCAGGCGATCGAATATGATAAATCTGGTGCTGGTGGTTCCTTGGTCGATCGCTGCTACGTATTTTTTGTCCAACTGTCTAAAACCTTTTTATAATGAGCTATTTAACGTATATGATACTATGTAAAACACAACCTAATCTCAAAAACTTTAGCTTAGGGAACTCCATAAGTTGAAACTGGCAGATTTGCTGAGGCTCGATCGCACAATTAAGGTTATTGGCTTTGACGACGCTCCGTTTTCTCGTACAAGCGGCAGTCTGGTGTCGATCGCGGGCATAGTCTGCGGGGGAACGCGATTTGAAGGAATGGTGTGGGGACAAGTCCTCCCAGACGGATTAGATGCCACGGATGCTATTTCTGGGCTACTCCTCGGAGGCAAATTTCTGCCGCAATTGCATCTCGTTTTGCTAGACGGAATTGCTTTCGGCGGCTTCAATATTATTGACCTTCCCGAGTTAGCATCGCGGCTGCAAATTCCTTGCGTTGCTGTCATGCGCCGCCAACCCGATTTAGCGGCTGTTGAAAAAGCCCTCCGCCATTTACCAGACTCGGAATACCGTTTAGAATTGTTGCGTCGCGCCGGAAAAATTCACGCTTTTGAACCTTTCTTTTTTCAAGTTTGTGGCGAACAACCGGAAGTAATAGCGAGGGTGCTCCAGCGTTTAACAGACACTGGTAAAGTTCCTGAAGCTTTGCGTTTGGCTCATTTGATTGGTGCGGCTGTAATTACTGGAGTTAGCGGCAGTTCTGCTTGAATTATTGTTAATAACGGGCAAGAGCCCCGTTCCACAAAGAGTAATTTTTTTTGTGGGGTTGGCATCCTGCCCGCCCATGAAAAGCTTATTGTAAATGATGTTATTCGATGAGTTTTTACCTACCTACTTACTTACACAATTTCGCCGTCAATTTCACCGAATTCGATTTGAGTTCCCAACGCCAAAGTCAGGGTACTTTCAGGTTCTACCATTTTTATATCGCCTTGAATGTCTGTAACCCACCAAGTGCGATCGCACAAATTTGTCAATCCTAACGAAAGCTCGTTTCTTGATCGAGAAGTGACTATAGCTACAAGACCGTTAGATGCTGCGGCTGTTAAACTCGGTATGTCAGAGGTGAATAGTTGAGTTCCCGAAGTCAGAGGAATAACTCGACTGCCTAATTTGAGGGAAAATTGGCTGCTGGTAAAAGAAGCTGGTGCGGCTTTTTGTGATATAATACTAGGCGGAACCTGAGCCGAAGTTGCAGCAGGCAAGTCAGAGTTTCCTACTGTAATTGTACAGTTGCCGATTTTCTTTTGGTCGCCCGATCGCAAATAACTCACCGCCCCACTATCAAGATTCTCGCAAACAATTTGACCTGCTTCTAATTGAAACCGCATTGCCACGGGTGAAACATTAGGAATGCAGATAATAGACAAATTTTCATCACTGCCAAAAGTGATCGGTTCTGAGCCAAGAGTAAGAGTGCGATTTGCTCCGGTATCGTAACTAATTACCAGCCAAGCTTTGTTAAACAAAGTTTCAGCTACAACCAACATAATTCCAATCCAAAAACCGATCGCAGCACAGCCAGCTAAACGGCCCGCTGTACCAGATAGATTGTAAGCAAACAGAATAAACAAACAGCCGCCCAAAACTCCTCCAACACCGCCGCCTCCCGTGCCGCGAAGCGCTCCCAAATTAGGAATCCGCTGTCCAAGTCCCAGTCCTAATAAACTGCCAGCTATTCCCCAGCAAATTACTCGTAATAATTCGTTGTTTCCGTCGCCAATTCCGCTGTAAATACCTTCGGCGATCGCCCCAGAAATCGCTCCTGCTATTAAACCAAACAATCCGCCATTTTTTAAAGCCTGTTTAATTTGAGGCTTGCCTTTGATATAGTAATAATAGCCGAACATGATAGCAGTAGCAATACCACCGCCTACCAATCCAAACCAGCGACCTGTAGACAATACACTGTCAAAAAAAGATTCCGAACCAGGGAGTCGCTGCATGAAAGGTTCGGTGATTAGATTGCCGACGAAACCGCCGACTGCACCGCTAATGCCAAACTGCAAAGCTTTTTTAAGGGCTGATAGATTTCTTTTCACGGCGCACCAGATTAAAAGTGAGAGTCAAATCTAGCTACAAGCTCGAAAGTCACGATTTCCGATGATCTGATATCTGGCATCATTGTTAATAAGCTTTTCACGGGCGGGCTATCAGATCCCAACCCCTAATCCCCACAACAAAATTCACTCTATTGTCGAACCGGCCCGAAAGCCTGTTAAGAGAGAATGCTGCAAGATGTGAGTGTGAGATTCTCCCACATCTCCCGCCTGTCTCCCTTCCCTCTCAGCAACAAGTCTGTGACCCTCGCCTCGTCGCCCGCCACAATTCCCTCTTAATGCTAGATCGCCTGCAACCCTTACGGCAAGATAACTTTAGCGATTTTTTAACTGTGAAATTTTAAATTAGAAGACCCAAGCGAGGGCCCAAACATGAAAAGGAATGTTACAAACTATTACAGTAACACTCAGAATGTGAACATAATGCCTCAAAATACTTGCGAGAGGTAGTTGTGTCAGAGAAGCAATATCCTTACTAACTGCCCGATAGTCACTCGATCGCCACTAAGTGGCCTGCTGCAATCTCGATCGTAGATTAAAGATCGCATCAGTCATTTGTGGTATTGTAAGCGACAGGCTTAGTGCGAGCACTCACAACCGCACCGGCGTGAAGAACCAGCGCCGTTAAGCACCGAAGGCAGTCACCCGCCAACAACTTCAACAGTTGCTGACTGTGGAAAGTCCAGCCTTCCCCGTCAAAGCTCCTGCCTGAGCAGGAAAGATACGGGACGCAAGCGCCCGCCTTCGCTAGCTCAGCGCAGAGCAGTTCATATAGCAAAATATCCAGCGGGTACACACAAGATGAGTATCGTCACCAAATCAATCGTCAACGCAGACGCCGAAGCTCGCTACCTGAGCCCAGGTGAATTAGATCGGATCAAAAGCTTCGTCACCTCTGGTGAACGCCGCGTCCGCATCGCCCAAATTTTGAGCGAATCCCGCGAACGCATCGTCAAGCAAGCAGGCGACCAACTTTTCCAAAAGCGCCCTGATATTGTTTCTCCCGGCGGCAATGCTTACGGCGAAGAAATGACCGCAACTTGCTTGCGCGACATGGATTACTACCTGCGTTTGATCACCTACGGAATCGTAGCTGGCGACATTACTCCGATCGAAGAAATCGGTATTGTCGGCGTCCGCGAAATGTACAAATCTCTCGGCACCCCGATTGAAGCCGTCGCCGAAGGCGTTCGCGCTATGAAAAATGCAGCTTCTTCGCTGCTGTCTGGAGAAGATGCTTCCGAAGCTTCCTCTTACTTCGACTACGTTATCGGTGCGATGCAGTAAGGAATTTCGATTTTAGGTTTTCGATTTTAGATTGAAGAATTGGGCGTTACTGCTAACAAGCTAAAAGCTTTTGCAGATAATCGGCCACTTAAAAATCTCAAATCCCATATCCCAAATTCCAAATTCTAGCTCCAAAATTGGACTGACTCAGCCACTTTCTAGGAAACAAGACAACCATGCAAGACGCAATTACCGCCGTTATCAATTCCTCTGACGTTCAAGGTAAGTACCTCGACATCAGCGCTCTAGACAAGCTCAAGAACTACTTCGCTTCTGGTGAACTGCGCGTCCGCGCCGCTACAGCCATCAGCGCCAATGCAGCAACAATCGTCAAAGAAGCAGTTGCTAAGTCTCTGTTGTACTCTGACGTAACTCGTCCCGGCGGCAATATGTACACCACTCGTCGTTATGCAGCTTGCATCCGCGACTTGGACTACTACCTCCGCTACGCCACCTACGCTATGCTAGCTGGCGACCCTTCCATCCTCGATGAGCGCGTGCTCAACGGTTTGAAAGAAACCTACAACTCCTTGGGCGTGCCCATCGGTTCTACCGTACAAGCAATCCAAGCAATGAAAGAAGTCACCGCTGGTTTGGTCGGTTCTGACGCTGGTAAAGAAATGGGCGTCTATTTCGACTACATCTGCTCTGGCTTGAGCTAAGACTCAGGAAAAAGGAAGAAGGAAGAAGGAAGAAAGAAGAAGAAATAACACTTATTTCTTGCCTCTTTTAACTTTTAACTTTGGACTTGTTACCTTTGGCTTTGAAAAGAGGTCAGGGAAGTTGAGAGTGATTGCTAGACCGTCAAAGGCTTGTCGAGAAAGCCCGACGAGTTTTAACGAGCTAGTTTTGACTCCTAACTCCCTGCCTTCAATCTTTAAAAAATCCATCTAATAATCTGTAAACCTACTCAGGAGTTAGTTTCCAATGAGAATGTTTAAGGTGACTGCTTGCGTCCCAAGTCAAACTCGCATCCGCACTCAGCGCGAATTGCAAAATACCTATTTTACTAAGCTCGTTCCTTACGACAACTGGTTCCGGGAACAGCAAAGAATTATGAAAATGGGCGGCAGAATTATTAAAGTGCAACTGGCTACGGGTAAGCCCGGAGCTAATACCGGCCTGCTTTAAGAGCCGAAGCTGGATTAGTAGAGGGGTAAGAGGTCGCGATGACCTCTTTTTTGTTGTTATAGCAGAAGTCAGATGCTCCGACCGTTGTTAATCTAATCATTGACAAATATTTCAATAAGCAGAAAGTATAACTGCGATTATCGCTAACAAAACAGCCAGCATTTGTGGTAATGTAATAGGCTCTTTCAAGAATAAAGACGATAATAATATAGTAATCAGCGGGTAGATAGACGTAACACTCACTACATTGGCAACTTCACCTTTGCCAAGGGCTATAAAAAATACTAATGATGCCACAGTGCCACAAACACCAACTAACATGGCAAACAAAATTCCCCTAACATCTCCCTCAAAACTAAAACTATTAGTTTGGATAATAAATAAAGTAGTTAAAATAGCACCAATTGCTTCATAAACAAAAGCAGTTTTGTAGTCAATATATTTAGTCGCTAAATTGCCGAAAAATCCCCACAAACCATATAATAGCGAGCAGATTAATGCGTAAATTAACCAATCTGGTACTTTAGCCATCTTTGTTAGAGTTTATTGAGATCCTTCTAAAATCCTATGGCTAATGACATTCGACGCTTCATTCCATTTTTTGACCCCAGCGCGTCTCAATGGGCCGCTGAGGCTCGGTGGCTGAGGTGGCTGACTTTTCTGTGGCTGTTTGTCGGGTTGACAGCTTTGTTTTCGGCTTCCTATCCCATCGCAAATTCTGAATTTGGAGACGGCCTTTATTATTTTAAGCGACAGCTAATCGCAGTGGCGATCGGGCTGGCAGGTTTTAACTTGATGGTGTACTCCCCCCTGCGCTACCTGCTGAAAACAGCTCAGTTAGGAGTCCTGTTGTTGCTGGGATTGCTGTGGTTGACCTTAATTCCGGGAGTGGGAACCACCGTCAACGGCGCGACTCGCTGGATATCTCTGGGCCCGGTTCCGATTATTCAACCTTCTGAGTTGATAAAGCCGTTTTTTGTTCTCCAAAGCGCCCGCATTTTCGGCAACTGGTCCCGGTTGACGAATAAAGTTCGTTTAACTTGGCTGTTAATTTTCGGTGCAATGCTGTTGGGAATTTTGTTGCAGCCGAATTTAAGTACCACGGCTTTGTGCGGCATGACTTTGTGGTTGGTGGCTTTGGCGGCGGGCTTGCCTTACTTGCAGTTGGGCGCAACGGCTATGGGGGGAATGCTTTTGGCGGTTTTAAGTATTAGTTTTAGGGAATATCAGCGCCGCCGGATTATGTCTTTCCTCAATCCTTGGGCTGATCCGATGCAAGACGGTTATCAGTTGATTCAAAGTCTGCTGGCTGTGGGTTCTGGGGGCATTTGGGGTGTGGGTTTGGGGATGTCGCAGCAAAAGCTATTTTATCTGCCGATTCAGTACAGCGATTTTATTTTTGCTGTCTTTGCTGAGGAGTTTGGTTTGGTGGGATGTTTCTCACTGTTGCTGATGTTGGCGGCTTACTCTACTGTGGCTTTGAGGGTAGCGATGAAGGCTCGAAATAGTGAGAGTCAGTTGGTGGCAATTGGGGCGATGGTGGTGATGGTGGGACAGTCGCTGCTGAATATTGGGGTGGCGACGGGAGTTTTGCCGACTACGGGTTTGCCGCTGCCGTTTTTTAGTTACGGGGGTTCTTCGATGTTGGCAAGTTTGTTGTTGTCGGGGTTGCTGATTCGGGTGGCGAGAGAGAGTTCAGAGGCTGATGTGGTGTCTTTAAACGGCCTCCGTGGAAAGCCGGGAAAGGCGAAGTTGCGATCGAACAACACCACTACACAAACGGAATAATTTGTCAATAGCAAACTAACCCGATTTTTGGCAAAAATCGGGTTAGTTTATTACTTAAAAACTACTGGCAGAATACCAATTTATAGGAACTGGTATTGTAGGGAAGAACACAGATTTTGAGAAAAAAAGAAGTTAGCGATCTAAAGGCAATTCGAGATTTATATCGTCACAGATGAATGTCGATCAACTATTTCCGCCCGTCACCTTTATTGGGCGGTTCTTCTTGTTGTTCTTGAGGTTTAGCTGTGATCTGAGTTAATTCTTTTTTGTCTGGTTGCGGTGTTTCTGGAGTTGAGTGAGCCATTGAGTTTTGTCCTAAATAGATGCACCGCTTAATTATATCGTTTGGGGCTGCAAAGATATTGCTGTAGATATCGAGAGGAAAATCAAGACAAACAATTCTCATGGAGTGGCATTTAAGCTTTAATAAGTGTTAGGAATATTTTGATGTGTCAAGCGGATATTCAAACCAGAGGCCTGTCAAAAGTTATGAAACTGCAAAAAATAGGATTGTCGGGACTGATCTCAATCTTAGCGGCGCTGACTATAGGTGAGTTTCGGTTTATCCCTAACTCTCAATTTAAAATCATCAATTCCCAGGCCTTGGCTCAAACCCAAGCTGAGCGGGAAGCCGAAGCAGACCGACTGTTCAAGCAAGGGATTCAGCAGTATCAGATTAGTCAATTTCAAGCTGGATTACAGTCTTGCCAACAGGCACTAATAATTTATAGAGAAATTAAAAACCGCCAAGGTGAAGGGTGGGTTCTCGAAAGTCTGGGACGTGTTTACAGTAACCTCGGCGATTACGCCAAAGCCCTTGATTACGCTCAGCAGCAGTTGGCGATCGCACGAGAAATTAATGACCGCCGAAGTGAGGGAGTAGCTTTGGGAATTTTGAAAGAAGCTTACTATTATCTAGGCAACTACGCCAAAGCCCTTGATTACGCTCAGCAGCAGTTGGTGATCGCACGAGAAATTAATGACAGCCGAAGTGAGGTAGAAGCTGACAGAAATTTGAGAAGTGCTTACGATACCATCTACAACCTCGACCGCTACGCTGAAGAAATTAAGTCCGCTCAGCAGCAGTTGGCGATAGCCCGAGAAATTAAAGATCGCCGAAGGCAGGGGATAGCTCTGGGAATTCTGGGACTTGCTTACAGTGACCTCGGCGACTACGCTAAAGCGATTGAGTACGCTCAGCAGCAGTTGGCGATCGCACGGGACATTAATGACCCTCAAGGTGAAGCAGTGGCTCTGGGAAATTTGGGACTTGTTTACCGAAACCTCGGCGACTACGCCAAAGTTATTGAGTACGCTCAGCAGTTGTTGACGATCGCACAAGAAATTAATGACCGCCAAAACGAAGGGATAGCTCTAAGAAATCTGGGAGATGCTTACATAAACCTCGGCGACCACGCCAAAGCCCTTGAGTACGCTCAGCAGGGCTTGGTGATCGCACGAGAAATTAAAGACCGCAAAAGTGAGGGAAGAGCTCTGGGAATTTTGGGACAAGTTTATTATTCTCTAGGCAACTACCCCAAAGCCCTTGAGTACGCTCGGCAGCAGTTGGCGATCGCACGAGAAATTAATGACAGCCGAAGTGAGGTAGAAGCTGACAGAAATTTGAGCCGTGCTTCCGGTTCTATCGACAACCACTACGCTGAAGAAATTAAGTCCGCTCAGCAGCAGTTGGCGATCGCCCGCGAAACTAAAGACCGCCCGAGTGAGGTAGAAGCTTTAGGAAGTTTGGTAAGGTTTTATATGATTCTCCAGGACTATGCCAAAGCGATTGAGTACGCTCAGCAGGGCTTGGTGATGGCGCGAGAAATTAAAGATCGCCAAATTGAAGGAGGAGCTTTGAGAGTTTTGGGAGAAGCTTACATGTACCTCCGCGACTACGCCAAAGTCATTGAGTACGCTCAGAAGTCGTTGCCGATCGTCCGCGAAATTCAAAACCGCCAAAGTGAGGCATTAGCTTTGTTAAATTTGGGAATTGCTTACGTAAAGCTTGGCGACTACGCCAAAGCAGTTGAGTACGCTCAGCAGTCGTTGGTGATTGCCCGCGAAATTAAAAACCGCCGAATAGAGCGAGCAGCTTTGGGTAATCTGGGAGATGCTTACCGTAACCTCGGCGACTACGCCAAAGTGATTGAGTATGCTCAGCAGCTTTTGGCGAGCACGCGAGAAATTAAAAAGGAGGAAGCAACTTTCAGTGATACGATGTTGGCTTTCTATGAGGGAGCAGCTTTGAATAATCTAGGATGGGCTCTCTATACATCTGGCAATCTTACAGGAGCCGAGCAAACCCTACTAGATAGCATCAAAGTTTCAGAATCTTCCCTAGGTGGGGACGATGCCTCGAGAGTGGCAATGTTTGACGAGCAAGCTAACTTCTATGTCAACTTACAAAAAGTCCTCATTGCCCAGAAAAAAACTCAGGAAGCGTTAGAAATTGCCGAGCGAGGTAGAGCCAGAGTTTTTGTCCAGTTATTGGCATCTCGTCTCGCCCCATCTGCCTATTTCGGAATTCCTATCAATCCGCTCAATATCCAGCAAATTCAACAAATCGCTAAAGAGCAAAACGCTACTCTCGTCGAGTATTCAACTATTGGGAATGAATCCCTTTATATTTGGGTAATTAAGCCGACTGGTGAAATTACCTTTCGCTCAGTTGACCTCAAATCTCTTAACATCAATCTACCCGAAGCCAGCGAACAGACAAGAGTATCTGCTGCTCTCGGGACGAGAGGATTAAACGAGCAAGATACAGCCTTAGCTGAGATGATTCGCGGCACTCGCGAGGCTCTGGGTGTATCGGCGGGGGACACTGCCAATCGACAAGTGGCTAATCGTCCTGCTTCTACCCCTGCTAATTCTCGCATAATCTACCCCAAATTACAGCAAAGTTATCAACTACTGATTCAACCCATTGCCGATCTTTTACCTACTGACCCGAATGCTCCTGTCATCTTCATTCCCCATCAATCCCTGTTTTTAGTTCCCTTTGTCGCCTTACAAGATCCGACAGGTCAATATTTGATTGAAAAACATACCATCCTCACTGCTCCCGCCATTCGAGTTTTGCAGTTAACCCACCAATCACGGCAAAAAGTCCGACAACTTTCTCTCCAGAATAACTTAGTTGTAGGCAATCCAATTATGCCCCTAATTGGCACCCCGCCGCGCCAATTAGCTCCTTTACCGGGCAGCGAACGGGAAGCAATTACAATTGCCCAACTTCTGAATACTAAACCGATTACAGGCTCTCAAGCCACTAAAGCATCGATTACTCAACAGATGCTAAAAGCCCGGATTATTCATCTGGCAACTCACGGATTACTCAATGAAGTGAAGACGCGAGATTTACCGGGAGCGATCGCCCTGGCTCCATCAGGAAATGATGACGGATTGTTGACTTCTAGCGAAATATTGGAGTTAAAATTAAATGCTGAATTAGTGGTATTAAGCGCTTGCAATACAGGCAGAGGAAAAATCACAGGTGATGGTGTGCTTGGATTATCTCGTGCTTTAATTAGTGCTGGTGTTTCCAGTATTATCGTTTCTCTGTGGTTAGTTCCCGATGAGCCGACAGCGGAATTAATGGCAGAATTCTATCGCCAGTTACAGAAAAACCCGAATAAAGCTCAAGCTTTGCGGCAAGCGATGCTGATGACAATGAAGATGCACCCAACTCCGCAAGATTGGGCGGCGTTTACGCTGATTGGCGAAGCAGAATAAGATTTTTTTCTGCGCTTGCTACACTGCTTGAGGGTTGCAGCCAAACAAATCAGACGTTGACGCAAAAACACCTTTCTTAAGAATTAAATGCCGATCGCCATCTCGACTGATTAACCCTTGCTGCTGCAATTTTCCCAGCATTCGAGTTACTGTTACCCGCGTCGTGCAAATCGCATTAGCAATATCTTGATGTGTCAAGCGGATATTCAAACGAGTTCCCCCAACCACAGGCTGACCGAATTCCTGTTGCAATAATAGCAGTAGCTGATACAAACGGTCATCTACTCGCCGCTGTCCGGCGATCGCTAAAATAGCTTCCATTTGTCGCAGCCGCCGTACCATTTGAGGCAGCAACTCGTGAGCCAATTGAGGAGAAGCTTCGATTTCCACCATAGAATACCACATCAAATAAATATCTGATGTCGCCGTAGCTCGGTAAGTCTGTAAGCTTGTCAACCACAAACCGAAGCACATCGAAGGCCCAACCCAACCCAAAAGTCCTTCTTCCCCGGTTGGATAAAGCGTACTCAGTTGTGCTAGACCTTGACAGACTCGCCAAAGGCCTTGCGGCATCATAGGAATGGTTTCGCCCTTGGCATAAAAATGCAAGTTTCGAGTTGCTCCTGTGTTATGCTGGACTTCCGCTAAAAGTGCTTTGGATGTTGGTGGCATATCCGTTATTTCCAGCTAAAAAACATTAGTCTGAGACCTACGCCTCTCACTCTAGCTTACAAAGGTAAAGGTTTGGTAATCGTCAGGTTAGGGGAAAGATAAGCTTTAATCATTAGTTGTTAGTCATTAGTTGTTAGTTGTTATAAAATGACTGAAAACACGGTGGATTGTAGAAAATAAATGCACTCGTTATTCCCGGCATATTAAATAAATATTTAAGTGGAAGAATGAATCAGAATTTTTGTTAATAAATAGTGGGTTGATCCAGGTTTTATAGAAAACAGAGGCGAGTTCTGAAGCTCGATCGCACTTCCAGGCCCGCAGAGTCAACTGTTGCTACTTGCTGCGGCAACCTTCAAGAACTTCTAAAATAGTTTAAAGAAGTATCAAAAGACATAGTAAGGTTTTTCATGGCCGATCAATTAATTCGCGCTACAGCCGCAGAGGGCGGAATTCGCGCTGTAGGCGTCATTTCCACCCGCCTCACCGAAGAAGCAAGACAGCGGCACAAGCTCTCCTACGTGGCTACAGCCGCCCTCGGCCGCACAATGTCGGCGGGGCTGTTACTCGCCTCCAGCATGAAACGCCCCGAATCGAGAGTCAATATTCGCATCAAAGGAGATGGGCCGCTGGGCGGGCTTCTGGTGGATGCGGGACTTGATGGAACAGTTCGAGGTTATGTGGACAATCCCGGAGTCGAGTTGCCGCCCAATGCTAAAGGCAAACTCGATGTGGGCGGGGCAATAGGTGACGGTTATTTGTACGTGGTGCGGGACGTTGGATACGGTTTCCCTTACTCAAGTACGGTAGAATTGGTTTCCGGCGAAATTGGCGACGATCTGACTCACTATTTGGCAACCTCGGAGCAGACGCCTTCGGCTCTGGTTTTGGGGGTGTTTGTGGGGGCGGGCGGGGTACAAGCGTCTGGGGGTGTGCTGTTGCAGGTTCTGCCGAAGGCGGCAACGGACGAAAAATTGGTGCAAACTTTAGAATCTAGAGTGGCTGCACTGTCGGGCTTTACGCCGCTGCTGCGCTCAGGGAAAACGCTGCACGAGATTCTCGAAGAGTTACTGGGAGATATGGGCCTGGAAATTTTCCCGGAAACTCAGATGGTGCGCTTTCACTGCGGCTGTTCGTTCGATCGAGTTTTGGGAGCTCTGAAAATGTTGGGCGAAGCGGAACTCCAAGACATGATTGAAAAAGATGGGGGGGCAGAGGCTACGTGCCATTTCTGCAACGAGGTTTACAAAGCTAATAGCGACCAACTTGCGGAACTGATCGGCGATTTGCGATCGAACTCCGGTTCTTGAGATAATAATTGGTAATTGGCAATCAGGAGTGCGAGTTAGGGATCAAGGCCTTGACCAATTGCCAATTACCCATTATCAATTACCTAATCACAAAATTTTGATTTTTGGGGTTTGGCGATCGCCTCTTGTAGTCTTTCGCCTGCTGGAGTATTTAAAAGTGATGAATACATTCTATAGAGCAGTCAATAGCAGCGATCGCTGTTTTGAAATAATTAAGACAGGCTGGTTGTTGTTTGTGGTGAGGATATGAGTCAAGATCGCAAAACATCAGGCCGTTGGTCTGCATCAGAATCCTTCGAGCCAAAAAGGGATACTTCATCGCTGGTGCCACTTCCAGCAAGGAAAAACCGGGCTGAGCGACTTAAAGAGCTCCGAGAGTTGGTTACTTCGGGAAAACTGCCGGGAGGGCATCTGGAACTACCGCCGAATTTGTCTGGGGAAAACTCGCAGCAGCCGGAGGGACACAATCGGTTGTGGCCCAGGTGGTCGAATAAGTGGCAGTTTTGGCTCGCCGTGAGTTTGATTCTGTCGGTGGGCATGGGGTTTGTGGCACTTGCGTCTTTGCTCAACCTGACTTCGCAGTCGAATTGCTCAAAGATTTTTTGGCCGACGGCTTCTGCTAACGATCGCTTTTTTTGTGCTCAAGAAGCAGCTAGCAAGCGGACGGCAGATGATTTACTGTGGGCGATCGAATTAGTGAATGCTTTGCCACAAGACCATCCGCTGCGGCCGAGAATTAACACTCAAATTGATCGGTGGTCGGAGGATATTATTAGGCTGGGAAATGCTAGTTTTCAAGAAGGAAAGCTGGAGCAGGCGATTGCGATTGCGAACAAGGTTCCTCAAAACGTTCCCGCTTACCCGATGGTGGAAAAGCAGATTGAAAAGTGGCAGTCGATATGGAGCGAGGCAGAGAAAATTTACCACACGGCCGAAGACCATTTGCGTCAGGAAGAGTGGACGCTGGCTTTCCGCCAAGCTACTCTGCTTTTGGATGTGGGAAATACTTTCTGGGAATCGGCTAAGTACGAGGAATTGACTAAGCTAATTCAGACGACTCGGGCTGAGGGAAATAAGTTGCTAAAAGCCCGGAATACAGCCTCTGAGGGAGGTCTTGACAATCTGGTGACGGGGATTAAGCTGGCTCAGGGAATTGATCAAAACAGTTATTTGTATCAAGCTGCCAATAAGGCGATCGCGGAATTTAGCAAGAAAATTCTGGGGATCGCGCAACAACGCTTGCAGGCAGGGGATTGGGAGCAGGCGATCGCGATCGCTAACAAGATTCCAGAGTCGGCAAATTTAAGGGGACAAGTTGAGGATTTTAACCAGTTGGCGAGTGCTACTGCTCAGGCTTTGACTGGCTCTGTTGAGGGTTTCTCCAAGGCGATCGAGATTGCTCAAAAGTTGAATTCGGGTCGCCCTTTATACAAACAAGCTCAAAATTTAGTCGGCCGCTGGCAGCAAGAAATGGCTGATGTGAAAGTTTTGGATTTGGCAAGCAGGCTGGCGGCGCCGGGAGGGGTAAATGATTTGAGGGCTGCCATCGCGCAATTGCAAACAGTCCCCCAATCAAACCCCCGCGCTTCGGAAGTTCGCACTCAAATTAGCCGCTTGAGCCGTCAAATCGAGCTGCTGGAAGACAGTCCGTATTTGCAAAGAGCGAACGATTTGGCGAGTACAGGCGATCCGAATTCTCTGGAGGCCGCCGTTGCTCAAGCTTCTCGGATCGGTCAAGGTAGGGCGCTTTACGTGGAAGCTCAAACCAAAATTCAAGCTTGGGTGGAGAGGAGACAGCGGCTTGTTGACCAGCCGTTTTTGGATAGAGCTCAGCAGCTAGCGGCGGCGGGCAATTTGGCGGGGGCAATTGAGATGGCCCGCCGGATTCGATCGGGACGGGTGCTTTATGAGGAAGCTCGATCGAACATTCGGACTTGGGAGGCTCAATTTCAGGGCGAGCAAGGTTTGCAGAGCGCCCGTCAGGCGGCCCGAGCGGGGACTGCTGACGCTTTGCAAACGGCAATTTCGCTGGCTCTTCAGGTGCCGGAGTCGAGTTCGCTCCGGTGGCAGGCGAGTGAGGCGATTGATGAGTGGAGCCAGCGGATTTTGGCGCTTGGTGTGGAACAGTCGTCGTCGGATCTGGCTGGGGCGATCGCGACTTTGAAGAAAATTCCCTCGGGTACTCGGGCTTTTGAGCAAGCTCGATCGCAAATCCAAGTTTGGGAGGAGTCGCTGAATTCTTCGGATGCTGAATCTCCCCCTCCCGAACCGCCAGAAACTGAGCCTCCTAGCCGTTCTCGGAGTCGCTAGGTTAACTCGCTTGCCCGACATGGGGCGGGGGGTTTAAACCCTGAGAATTAGTGCTTGATTAGAGTTTTAACTCACATCAAGCATCATTCTCAATCAACTTTTAGGCGGGGGTTTACTAATAATCCTCACCTTGCCAACAAATTAAATAAAGCCGCCCCCACCACGCGATAAAACTCAGAGAGTATCTATTTAAAGAACCGCGAAGACGCCTTCGGCGAAGCCGTTCCCGTAGGGTAGGGCGCGAAGGAAGAAAAGGAAGACAAGAGAGACAATAGAAAGAGTTCACAAGTGATGCGAGGCTTGCTATAGCAGTTTTCTATTGGGTGAGGTACAGCTTAGCAATTAGCTTTTTCCTAATTATCAATTACCAATTACCCTTTATTTTTAAATCAATTAAACATCTGCCGGATTTAGGTGCATCATCGCCCAAGTGGTGTAAGTGCCGATCGGACTCCAAAGTATGTAAGGCAGCAATAACAGGGCGGCAGGCTCGGAAACTTGCAACACACTTAAAGCTAGTATAACGCTTAAAATAGCGCCCGTTCCGCCGATTATTGTGCCGACTTTTAGGCTCCTAACTTTGCACATAACCGAGGTATAAGACATAGTTACTATTTCTAAAAGCAGGTACAAACCCATTCTCAGCCAAGTCTCCTGAGTTCCCGGTTCTTTTTCCCAAACAATCACTGCTGACCAAGCTGCACAAATAAAAATTACTGTCCAAATTAGGGGAATTGCTTTTTCAATTACTAGCCATCTCGGACGCTGCAAGCGGTTAAACCATTGGATGTCGCTGGGCGGGATAAAGTTAGCTGCTAGTGCTACTATCAAGGCGACGCCTCCAATTACCATCCAGGATTTAATCATTTTTTTACCTTGGGCGAGGTTGACAGGTTCAATTCAGCAGATATTATCTCTAATTTTGGCGATCGCGCAATCTGTCCCTAGTTATATTAGTTTTGGTTCCGTCGCGAAACCCAACATCAGTTGAAAAGTAATTTAGACTTCTGGGAAATCTCAATTTATTTTCTTCTATTCCGTTTCATAATATAAAAAATTTGACTCCTGCTCCCTCCCCTTGAAAAGGGGAGGGGTCCGGTCGGCTTTTCAGTAAAATTGACCAGTAAATTGAACAAAAAGTCTCTTAGTCTTTCCCAAAAATCGGCGACTAGCCGAGGCGGTGATGCTGTTCTAATTCTAAACTAGAGTCATTCTCTTTTTTGGGAACCAGAAGCGTATTTTCGCTGCTCGGTTGCAACACAGCTTTAATCACTTGGAGAAAACGGTTAGGCTTTTTGGTTTGACCGTTGAGAGTGCGCCGGTCTTGCACTTTTTTAGAAAGGTGCCTCATCACAGATAAATCGAGTTCATCGATGAAATGGTCTGCTATACGTTCTCCCATTAAATCAATAGCTTCAGCATACTGATCTGTTAGCGTTTCTATGGCATCGTATGCTTCGTCAGCAACTTGACTTGCTACTGTTTTATTTTTGTCGCCCGGTGTCTGGGAATGGCTGCGGCGTCGGTCTAAAAGACTTTGGTAATCTGCAATGCTCATTCCCAAATTGTAGAGATGATGGTGAGCGTGATCCATCAAATCTACTTCACTGGGATAGAAGAAACCACGAGTGCTGTTGATGCCGTGCAGTTTTGCCCAACGGCGCAGAGTTGTCTCATCTTGCAGTTGGTATCGCTCCAACATTTGAGCTGTGTTCAGCTCTACTTCTGGCGTAACTTTGAAATCGCTCATCGGTAAATCCTCGCTGGTGAGTAAATAAATAAAATTGAAACTTAGAATCTGTGATTGGCGTACAGTCTGAAAATGATGATCAATCCTGTGACGGCATTGAGGGAAGTCTTGCGGGCATTTGCTAGCCGTCGATCGTGCGATTGTTCGATCGAGTCAGAGGATTTCAGGGTAGGGTACTTTTGGGCTTTGTCTCGATCGCATCCGGGAGCAAGCACACTGGGTTAATAATATAGCTGATTTAAGGTTTTAACAACCGTTAAAAATAGTAAAGTTTGATTTTTGGGCTTGAATTTTTAGTAATGTTGAGCTATAATATTCTCAATAACCGTGCAATTAGTAATTTTAGTAGTTGCAAACGAGATTCTTAGTATGCCTGTATACGATTATTTTTGTCCCAAAAACAATCAGCAGTTAGAAGTTTCGCACAGCATGAACCTGGAAGTTTCGACTTGGGGCCAACTGTGCGAGTTAGCTAAGTGCGAACCCGGGGAGACTCCCGTAGATGCTCCGGTACGCCGACTGCTGAGCGCTCCGAGGTTGATGAAGCCGACATCCGACACCGATTATAAAAATTCTGGTTTCAGCAAGTACGTGAAGCGGGATGAAGGGGTTTATGAAAATGTCACGGCTAAGGATGGTGAAAGCCGTATTGTCAATCGAGATGGTAAGCCGATTAAAGACTGAGAACCCACAATAATCAAGTTTTCAGTTGAGTGAATTACAGATATTGGGTAGGGGCACGGCAACGCCGTGTCATTTATTTGATCCGATTGACAAATTCTATATTATTCAGATTATATTATGCCCATGCAGACGGAAACAAAACGCGCCACAGGACATAATATTATTTGCCAAACCAATCTTTCATTTTTTGTTTTGCTTGTGCTTTGGTATCAGCATTAATATATACTGAAACAGTAGCTATTGCCGCCAGCAATACTCCCAAATCGTCTGTAAATCCGATGCCGACTAATATATCGGGAATGGCATCGACCGGAGATATAAAATAGGTCAAAGCTCCAACTACAACTCCTTTTGCCCAAGCAGGCACGTTTGGGTTCTGAGCCGTATAGTAGAGAATCAAAGCTTTTTCAACTACTTCTCTTCCTGCGGTTAAAGCAAAGTTTTTAAGTTTAGTCCAAAAACTTTCATCTGAATAGTTGATTTTGGGGTTGCTGAGGTTTGTTGCGGTTCCTTTTCGGTCGATCAAATCGAGAGGAATGCCCTTAGTTTTAAGCTGGGAAACAGTAGAATTGAAGGAGGCTGATGCCTGATTTTTATTAGGGGTGGCCTCCCGTATTTGTTTCATGTCTGCGATGAATTCCTGCATGGCTGGGATTTGCAATTCGGAAACCGCCAGCAGTTTTTTTGCGGATTGGATCGCCTCGCTTTCTGCGGGATGCAGCGTCTTATTTGCCCCAGCCATGTTAATTAAAAAATACATGACTCCCAAACGCAGCGGTTCTTCTGACTGGCTGAGTGTTTGCAAACAATCGCTGAGTGATGGGGGACTGGCTGTGTAGGATTGGATTTGAGTTTTTGCAGAGTCAGAAAATTTGTCTAAATTTATGGTTTTAAACAACAAATCTAGTTCGTCAATATCAATGGAGCCATCGGCGGCTGCGATCGCAAACAAAGAACCATAAAAAGCTAAAAGTTCGCTTTCTGAGGATGTGGCAAAAATATCTCTTTCGGACACGATGCTACTCCGATTGATAACGACGCTTTGCATTTTACCACAAAACTCAGCGCGCCATGATTTAAGAAACCGGCAATAATTTGAGAGAACATGACACAATGGAGAATTTTTTATGAAAGTTGCGATCGTCGGCTGCGGCTATGTGGGTACTGCGACAGCCAAACATTTACGTGGCAAATCTGATTGTACCGTGACGGCGACAACTACCACGGCGACGCGAGTAGTTGAGTTGGAGGGTGTCGCGCAGCGGGTAGCCGTGCTCAAAGGAAATGACAAAGATGCGATCGCCTCTGTACTGCAAGAACAAGATGCTGTTATGCTGTGCGTCGGTGCTCCAAATCCTCATGCTTATCGGGAAAGTTATTTAGATACGGCGACAACTTTAGTATCGGTTTTACAGCAGATACCGACTGTAAAGCAGGTTATTTATACGGGTACTTATTCTGTGTATGGCGATCGCCAAGGTGAATTGGTAAATGAAGAATCACCCGTCGCACCGGCTAATCCAAACGGTGAAATTCTCGCAGAAACAGAACGGGTTTTATTAGCAGCATCTAGTCCCAATCTTCACGTCTGCATTCTCCGTTTGGGAGGAATTTATGGGCCTGCGCGAGAATTAGTTAAAATCTTTGGAGGCTGGGCTGGTAGCACTCGTCCCGGTAGGGGGGAAGATGCTAGTAATTGGGTGCATCGAGATGATATTGTTGGGGGGTTAACTTTTGCTTTGGAAAATCGATTGCAGGGAATTTACAATTTAGTCGGGGATGTGTCGCTATCCAGTGGTGAATTGCTCGATCGCATTTTTGAAGCTCATAATCTGCCTAAAGTTTCTTGGGATGGAAGTCCTAGTGTGCGGCCTTATAATGCGAGGGTGTCGAATCAAAAGATTAAGGCGGCTGGTTATCAGTTTGTTCATCCTGAGATTAGGGAATTTTAGTTGGGCAATCGCTCTTTTTCTTTACCGCCGATGCAGGCGGATAGACGCGGATGAACGCGGATGAAGAAAGGGCAATATTGACAGATTTAGATTTTTTATTCATCTGCGTTTATCCCTGTCCATCTTCCGACATCGGCGGTTCAAAAAAAGCCCTTTTAATCACTAATTAACTTACCCCATAATCCCACCAAAAAAGTCGATCGTCTCTTTCAACGCTTTCACAAACACATCAATCTCCTCGCGAGTATTGTAAAAATACAAACTCGCTCTGGCAGTAGATGAAACGTTCAAATAGCGGTGTAAAGCTTGCGTGCAGTGATGCCCGGAACGAATCGCGACTCCCTCCTGATCTAACATGGTAGACAAGTCTTGAGGGTGAATTTCTCCCGCAGTAAATGCCGCCAAAGCTGCCCTACCTTCGCCGTTGCGGTCTGGCTGCGCGCCGTAAATTTTGATTTCGGGAATTTGCCACAATTGTTGGAACATATAAGCAGTCAATTCAGCTTCGCAAGCGTGAATCTTATCCATGCCAATGTTACTAAGATAATCGATTGCTGCATCGAGGGCGATCGCACTCACGCCCAAATCTGTGTTTTCCACCCAAAATTTGAGTAAATTATGAGCATAATTGCTGATTGACAAATGCAACCCGCCGCTTAAATTGTCACGGGTGTGCTCGCCCATCAGTGGTGTTGGAGAAGCTAGCCTGAGCGTGAGACTAGAAAACCTACAGTATTCTGGGTGGTCGCTGACGAAGCATAATTTTATTTAAATAGACTTGACAATAAGATTATAATTTTCTATGATTTTATTAATTTCAAAAAGGTACTAAATTCTCATGGCTAAGTTTCTGAAACAATTGCTAGTTTTTAGTTTAGTCATTTTGTTGGCTTCTTCTTTGTTTATAACGTCTGCTGAAGCAGCAAACCGGAAAGGAAGTACCCGGAAGGGTGGTTCAAACAGTCATGGGAAAGGAAGTCATTACGAAGGTGGACATTTTATTGAACAAGTTAGTAGTTCAATTACTACGTATAACTTAAAAGGTTATCAGGCGAGTAATTAAGTTTTATTCAATTACTTGGTTGCAGCAAGTAGGGTGGATAATGCCACCCTACTTACTTGGGACATAAAACCCGCAAAAAATGGTTTCGTCTGTGTAGTTCAGATTTCAACCCCCACCTCACAAGCTTACCCCATAATCCCACCAAAAAAGTCGATCGTCTCTTTCAACGCTTTCACAAACACATCAATCTCCTCGCGAGTATTGTAAAAATACAAACTCGCTCTGGCAGTAGATGAAACGTTCAAATAGCGGTGCAAAGCTTGCGTGCAGTGATGCCCGGAACGAATCGCGACTCCCTCCTGATCTAACATGGTAGACAAGTCTTGAGGGTGAATTTCTCCGGCAGTAAATGCCGCCAAAGCTGCCCTACCTTCGCCGTTACTGTCTGGCTGCGGCCCGTAGATTTTTATCTCGGGAATTTGCCGCAATTGTTGGAACATATAAGCAGTCAATTCTGCTTCGTAAGCGTGAATCTTATCCATGCCAATGTTACTAAGATAATCGATTGCTGCACCGAGGGCGATCGCCTCGCCGATTGCAGGCGTGCCGGCCTCAAATTTGTGCGGCAAATCGGCATAGGTGGAATAATCGAGAAACACGTCAGCAATCATCTCGCCGCCGCCGAAAAACGGAGGCATTTCTCTCAGCAAGTCCAGTTTACCGTACAGAAAACCGATGCCAGTGGGAGCGCACATTTTATGACCGGAAGCAACCAGCCAATCGCAATCTATTGCTTGCACGTCTACTATCATGTGCGGCACGCTTTGGCAAGCATCAATTAAAACTCTGGCGCCGAAACTGTGGGCAATTTCGCAGATTTCTTTGACTGGACTGATGCAGCCTAAAGTATTAGAAACGTGAACGGTTGACACCAATTTAGTTTTATGGGAAATCAGCGTTTTAAACTGTTCCAAATCAAATTCGTTAGTTTCCGTTAGCTCGACAAACTTCAGCACCGCACCGGTTCTTTGAGCCATCATTTGCCACGGAACGAGATTGCTGTGGTGTTCCATTACCGACAGGATAATTTCATCTCCGGCTTGGAGAGTGCTCAAACCCCAAGAATAAGCAACCAAATTAATCGCTTCGGTGGCGTTGCGAGTGTAAACAATTTCTTGCCGCGACGCGGCATTTATAAACGCCGCAACTTTGTCTCTAGCACCTTCGTAAGCATCAGTCGCTTTGGCGCTGAGAGTGTGAGCGCCGCGGTGCACGTTCGCATTGTATTGTCCGTAGTAATCACGCCAAGCGTTGAGCACAGCTAGGGGTTTTTGAGAAGTAGCTGCATTGTCTAAATAAACTAGCGGTTTGCCATTTACTTTTTCATTCAAAATTGGGAAGTCGCCGCGCACTTTTGATGCAAGTGTTTTTTCTTGAATAAGTGTCATATTTTTTGAAGTTAGTGATTTGTCGTTGGGTGGAGGCGGGTTTACGAGATTGTTGGTTTTAGGCAATTATTATTCGTGAAACCCGCCCCTACAGGCTGTTAAAAATGGTGCAAGATGTGGTAGGGACACAGGACTGCTGTGTCCTCTGTGTCCTCATCTTTATGAGTTATCCTTGGATAGCAACACAGGTAGAAAGCATTTTGGCAACGCCAATAATTGGCAACTGATTGAGAATTTCGGCGGCAAAAGCATCGATTAGCAAATAGCGACTTCTTTCTAAATCCAAACCGCGACTTTGCAAGTAGAAAAGTTCATCATCTTCTAATTGACTGACAGTTGCACCGTGGGAACATTTAACGTTGTCGGCGACAATTTCCAACTGTGGTTTAGTGTCTACGCGAGCTCTCGGCGACAGCAACAAATTCCGGCTCAATTGTCCGGCATCTGTCAATTGTGCGGCTTTGCGAACGAAAACTTTGCCGTTAAATACAGCGCGAGCTTTGTTACCGATAATACACTTATGCAATTGGCGGCTTGTACCGTGGGGGTGGTTAAAATCGATTAAACTGTGAGTGTCTGCTAACTGTTCCCCAAAGGCTACGCTTAAGCCGTTTAAAGTTGTTTCAGTGGCTTCGCCGCGCTGAAAAACTTCTAAATTGTGCCGCGATATTTTGCCTCCCAAGCTGATAGCATGGCAAGTGTAACGGCTATTACGAGATTGTTCGATCGCACTTTTGCCGATATGAACAACCTCCCCACCTTCCCGCTGCAGCCGAACGTGATTCACAGTGGCGTTTTCGCCGACAACAACATCGGTTACAGCATTCGTAAATGCAGCGACATTACCGATAGTTGCGTAATCTTCAACCAGCGTGACATTGCTTCCAGGCTCAGCTATGACCAAGCAGTGCGGCTGGGACATCGTGGGAGATGCACCAGGCGCTGTCAGGAACAGCAAGTGAATCGGAAGGTCGATCGACATATTGGCCGGCACGAACACCACCGCCGAATCCGCCAAACCCGCAGCATTCAGCGCGGTAAACACCTCAGTTTGCTGTCTGTGCTTGCTCAAAACATCGCTGATGCGCCCTTGATATTTTTCGGGTACATTGGATAGATTACCTGCGTAAAAGTCGAGCGGCAAATTGGGAAAAACCGACGACTCCACCGTTGACAAATCCGGCGCATAAAAACCGTTGACAAATACCAATCTTAATGGTAAATCTGCCTTGTTTTTCACTGGCATAATGATATCAGCCAGCTTAACTGTTGACTGATTGCTCTGGGGTATATGAAAAGGAATTTGCAACACCGCCGACAAATCAGTAAAGCGCCATTCTTCATCCTTCACCGTCGGAAAACTCGAAGAAAGCACGTATTGAGTCGCCGCATCCCGCAAATCCTGCAACCCGTAAGCAGAACTTTCCTTATTAGCTGCGCCCAACTTGCCGCACTGATTCACCAAATCAGTCAAAAACATTTCCCTACTAGCAACTTGCGTATTCATCATCGCGCGCCTACTCCTGCTGCTTCCTCTTCCACAACCCAGTCATAACCGCGCTCTTCCAATTCCAGCGCCAACTCTTTAGGGCCAGTCAAGATAATTCTGCCCGCTTCCATGACGTGAATAAAATCAGGAATAATGTAATTCAGCAACCGCTGATAGTGAGTAATTACCAACATCGAATTTTCAGCAGTTGACAACTGATTCACACCGCCGGCGACAATCTTGAGAGCATCGATATCCAAACCCGAATCAGTTTCGTCTAAAATAGCTAATTTCGGTTCCAACAACGCCATTTGCAAAATTTCATTCCGCTTTTTCTCGCCACCGGAAAAACCCTCATTAACGCTGCGGCCTAAAAAAGAATCATTCATCTTGACAATATCCAGCTTGTCCTCGATTAAATCTTGGAAATCAAAAGCATCCAATTCTTCCAACCCGCGATGTTTGCGGTGAGAATTGTAAGCCACGCGCAAGAAATCCAGATTGCTAACGCCGGGAATTTCTAAAGGATATTGGAATGCAAGGAAAACGCCAGCCAAAGAGCGTTCTTCCGGCGGTAACTCCAGCAGGTTCTGCCCCAGAAAAGTAACTTCTCCACCCGTTACTGTATAAGCAGGATGGCCGGCTAATATCTTGGATAAAGTGCTTTTACCCGAACCGTTGGGGCCCATAATCGCGTGAATTTCACCCGATTTAATTTCCAGATTCAAACCCTTAAGGATTTGGGTATCTTCCACATTCGCAGTTAAATCGCGGACGGATAGCACCACTTGACTATTTTCAACAATCATCTATTTTTTTCCTTTGCCTCAATGCACTTTACAGTTTTTTCTTCTCGTTCCTAGGCTGTACCCATTGGTGACAATTTAACGTTAAACCGATAGTCCGCCAGGGAATGAATTCCCTGTCTCAAAGCTAAAGTCCTCTGAAGAGGACTGAGAAGAAAATTTTAAACTCATTAGTCCTGTTTAGAGGAGTTTAGCTATTAGCCAAGGAATTCATTTCCTGGCGGACGGGGAGCTTAAGTTGTCACCGATGGACTCGGCCTGGAAGGGTTTATCGGCCGCGACAATTATCCGACACTTCCTTCCAGTTTCAGACTCAACAGCTTATCAGCTTCCGCCGCAAATTCCATCGGTAACTGATTGAAAACATCTTTACAGAAACCGCTAATCATCATGGAAATAGCATTTTCTGCGGAAATTCCCCGCTGTGCGAAGAAGAACAATTGCTCTTCCCCAATCTTAGAAGTAGAAGCTTCGTGTTCCACTTTAGCAGTATGATTCTGCACTTGAATATAAGGGAAAGTATTCGCTTGAGCGTTGTCGCCAATCAGCATGGAATCACACTGAGAGTAATTGCGAGAGCCTTTAGCGTTCGGCCCCATTTTTACCAAGCCGCGATAGCTATTGGATGAATTTCCCGCAGAAATGCCCTTAGAAATAATCGTGCTGCGAGTGTTTTTGCCAACGTGGATCATTTTGGTGCCGGTGTCAGCTTGCTGTTTGTTGTTTGTCAGCGCTACCGAGTAGAATTCGCCTACTGAGTTGTCACCGACTAAAACGCAACTGGGATATTTCCAAGTAATCGCAGAACCGGTTTCTACTTGTGTCCAAGAAATCTTAGAATTGACTCCTTGACACAAACCGCGTTTCGTCACGAAGTTGTAAATACCGCCTTTGCCGTTGGCGTCACCAGCGTACCAGTTTTGCACTGTGGAATATTTGATATCGGCATTGTCCATTGTTACCAATTCCACGACGGCGGCGTGCAGTTGATTGGTGTCAAACATCGGCGCGGTGCAGCCTTCTAGGTAAGAAACAGAACTGTTTTCTTCTGCAACAATTAGGGTGCGCTCGAACTGGCCGGAATCTCCGTTGTTGATGCGGAAATAGGTTGACAATTCCATGGGGCATTTTACGCCTTTGGGAATGTAGACAAAGGAACCGTCGCTGAACACGGCGGAGTTGAGGGCTGCGAAAAAGTTATCGCCGACTGGTACGACGCTGCCGAGATATTTTTCTATTAATTCGGGATAATCTTTGACCGCTTCTGAAATGGAACAGAAAATAACACCATCTTTGGCTAACTTTTCTCTAAATGTTGTGGCAATTGAAACGCTGTCGAAAACGGCATCGACGGCAACATTTCCGAGGCGTTTTTGTTCGGAGAGGGGAATGCCGAGTTTCTCGAAGGTTTCTAGGAGTGTCGGGTCTACTTCGTCCAAACTGTTGAGCTTTTTGGGCTTTTGTTTGGGCGCGGAATAGTAGATAATTTGTTGGTAGTCGATCGCGGGATAGTTGACGTGGGGCCAGGTGGGCTCGGTCATTGTCAGCCACTTCCGGTATGCTTTGAGGCGGAATTGCAGCATGAATTCCGGTTCGTTTTTCTTGGAGGAAATCAGGCGCACTACATCTTCGCTCAAGCCGCGGGGGATGGTGTCTGATTCGATGTCGGTGACGAAACCGTATTTGTAGGGTTGGTTGACTAAGGTTTTGACTGTGGTAGAACTCATTATTTTGCGTGTTCAGTGTTCTAGATAATGCTCTCTGGATGGCAGACGGGGCAATGCCTGTCTGGGCTTGAGCGAGTTCTGCTGGACTGCTCTGGGAAGTTAAACAACTGGTTTGTTGCTTTACTATATTTTAAGCTACATTAACAATAGTGATATTGTCAAAGTCAAATTAATAATTTTTTGTGAAGATGATGGAGACTACTCAGCAGACTTCCACGAAACAAGACATCCTGCAATATTTGCTTAAGGGGGATAAAGGGACGGCTCTTGAGTTGGCGGAGTCTTTGGATATCAGTCCGCAGGCGATTCGCCGTCACTTGAAGGATTTGGAGGCGGAGGGGCTGATTCAGTATCAGTCGGTTCAGGCTGGGATGGGGCGGCCGCAGCACATTTATGAGCTTACCAGTCTGGGGCGTGATCGCTTCCCGAATCGTTACGGTGATTTTGCAGTCTCTTTTTTGGATACTTTGGCGGAAACCGTCGGCCGCGAGCAAGTGATTACTATCTTGCGAAAACAGTGGCAGCGCAAGGCTATGGACTACCGGCGGCTAGTGGGTGCAGGTTCGCTGGAAGAGCGGGTGACTAAGTTGGTGGAACTCCGCAGGGCTGAAGGTTATATGGCTGAGTGTTATCCTGTAGAATCTGTAGAGGTTGGGATTTGCGATCGCAACGTTAAGGGCGATCGATTTGTGTTGATGGAACACAACTGCGCGATTTCTAATGTTGCTGAAACTTTCCCGAGTGTGTGTGGCAATGAGTTGGAAATGTTTGCAGCGGTTTTGCCGGACTGTATTGTGGAGCGGACTCACTCGATTATTAATGGGGAACACCGTTGCGGTTATTTGATTGCAAGAAGGAAGGAAGAAGGAAGAAGGAAGAAGGAAGAAGGATGAGAATTTCAAATTCCCAATTACCAATCCTAAATTCCAATTACTAATTACTAATTACCAATTACCAATTTTTAATATATGGAACCGCTAGCAGATTTTTTAAAGCCGGAAGAGTGCGCCGAAGTTGATATGGCGCTGCTGTCGTCGAAGGAAAAGTTTTCGGCGCGGGTGGCAATTTATGCTTTGAGGGTGCTGAAGCAAATTTCTGAGGAGACGGGTTTGCGCGTGGCTGAGGTGACTAATGGGCAGGTGATGGATTGGATTAAGAATGATGAGAGTATTAAAGGGTCGATCGAAGTTGATGCGAGTTTTGAAAACTTTTTTACGAATTTGGTAATTGCGTCTTTGCGGCCTTTGAGGCAAATTGCGACAGAAGCCGATGGGGCGATCGAACAATTAACAGTTAAGCAGGTTGTGGCGTGGTTTGTGAAGGACGGGAAGATTCGCAGAGAGCAGGGAACCGATGCGGCTTTTTTGGACTTGTGAGTTAAAGGTCGATCGCTCCCACTGGCAAATAATACGTCAAACTCGGCTATTGGGGGCGGTTTCGGGCGATCGAAAAAAAGTTTTGACAAAGGGGTTGACAGACAAAGGAAAAGTTGATAAGGTAATTAAGTCGAGCGAAAGAGATGCAGCGCATCAAACAAAACGCAGACACAGGATTAAAAGTTTTCAAAGCTTTCCTGGTGCTTATGATGTAATGGAACCACTCCGATCCATCCCGAACTCGGTTGTTAAACGTTGCTATGGCGAAGATACTCGGCGGGTCACTGCCCGGTAAAATAGCTCAGTGCCAGGTTAATAATAAATTAAAGCTCTTTTCCCGCAACAACGGAAAAGGGCTTTAGTTTTTTGAGGAGTTATTAGTCATCTACACCACAGCAAGTCTTGGGCCATTTGTAGAAATCTCAATATTCTCGGCCAGCAGCAGATTTTGGGTCGATCGAACTTGATGCGAGGAAAGGAAAACTTTTTTACGAATTTGGTGGTGGCGTCCTTGCGGCCTTTGAGGCAAAGTGCGACAGAATCTCGGCTATTGGGGGCGGTTTCGGGCGATCGAAAAAAACTTTTGACTTTGGGGTTGACAGCCTGGGGAAAAGTTGATAAGGTAATTAAGTCGAGCGAAAGAGATGCAGCGCATCAAACAAAACGCAGACACAGGATTAAAAGTTTTCAAAGCTTTCCTGGTGCTTATGATGTAATGGAACCACTCCGATCCATCCCGAACTCGGTTGTTAAACGTTGCTATGGCGAAGATACTCGGCGGGTCACTGCCCGGTAAAATAGCTCAGTGCCAGGTTAATAATAAATTAAAGCTCTTTTCCCGCAACAACGGAAAAGGGCTTTAGTTTTTTGGGGAGTTATTACTCATCTACACAACAGCAAGTCTTGGGCCGGCAGGATGCCTAACCCCTACTGCCCACAAGAATTGTTAGAGATGTCTTTGGTGCGAGTTTTGTAGAATTTACGAATTTGGTGGTGGCGTCTTTGCGGCTTTTGAGGCAAATTGCGATAGAAGCCGAGAGGGCGATCGAACAATTAACAGTTAAGCAGGTTGTGGCGTGGTTGGTGAAGGACGGGAAGATTCGCAGAGAACAGGGAACCGAGGCGGCTTTTTTGGATTTGTGAGTTAAAGGTCGATCGACAACACTGGCAAATAATACGTCAAACTCGGCTATTGAGGACGGTTTCGGGCGAGTTCAAAAAAAGTTTTGACAAAGGGGTTGACAGACAAAGGAAAACTTGATAAGGTAATTAAGTCGAGCGAAAGAGATGCAGCGCATCAAGCTTAACGCAGACACAGGATTAAAAGTTTTCAAAGCTTTCCTGGTGCTTATGATGTAATGGAACCACTCCGATCCATCCCGAACTCGGTTGTTAAACGTTGCTATGGCGAAGATACTCGGCGGGTCACTGCCCGGTAAAATAGCTCAGTGCCAGGTTAATAATAAATTAAAGCTCTTTTCCCGCAACAACGGAAAAGGGCTTTAGTTTTTTGGGGAGTTAGGCGAAAAGAGAAAGTGAAGATTACAACTAAAACCTCATAGCAGATAACTTCAAAAGCCTAACAGAAAACCTTTCGGCGGTGAGGCGCATTTTGTTATACCGCATCACCCTTTTGCTGTTGGAAAGGGATTTGAAGGACAAACTCCGTTCCCTGACCAGGTATTGAGAAGCAATCTAACTTACCGCCATGTTTCTCAGTGACAATCTGATAGCTAATCGGTAGCCCCATGCCCGTTCCCTTACCGACAGACTTTGTGGTGAAGAATGGATCAAAGAGGCGTTTCTGAACAGATTCAGGCATTCCCCTTCCGTTATCAGAAATGGCAATTTTTACCCACTTTGAATCAATCATGGCAGTCCGAATGGTAATCAGGTTGGGATTTTCCTGGATCTCCTGATAGGTTCGTTGGACGTTGGCTTCTTCCAGGGCATCAATGGCATTTGCCAGGATGTTCATAAACGCTTGATTGATTTGACCAGGATAGCATTCTATTAGCGGTAGATTACCATAATCACGAATTACTTGAATCGCTGGACGTTCTGGTTTATCTTTCAAGCGATGCTGCAAAATCAACAACGTACTATCAATGCCCTCATGAAGATCGACGGCTTTGAAGTCAGCTTCATCCATTCGTGAAAAGTTGCGGAGTGACAAAACAATCTGACGAATCCGATCCGTGCCGAGTTTCATGGAGTCGAGGATTTTAGGTAGATCGGTTTGGATAAACTCCATATCAATATCTTCCGCCTCAGCTTGGATTTCGGGTGCTGGGTCGGGATAGTAATTCTGGTAGAGTTGCACCAAACCTAATAAATTGTGGGCGTATTCCTGCACATGATTCAGGTTGCCGTGAATGAAGTTGACGGGATTGTTGATTTCGTGTGCGACCCCTGCCACCATTTGCCCCAAAGCAGACATCTTTTCGCTTTGCACCATTTGAACCTGAGTGCGTTGCAGTTCCTCTAAGAGTTGTTGCAACTGCGTATTTTTGTCGCTGAGTTCTTGGGTTCTTACCTCGACTTGAGATTCAAGGGTTTGGCTGTAGTTTTCGAGTTGTTCGTTGGCTGTTTTTTGTTGCTGTAACAGTTGTTGAACAGCGCGAATTAATTGGTTAAAAGCATTAGCAAGCGTTCCAATCTCATCATCTTGCTCAATAGTGGCTTGTAACTCAAAATTAGATTCTTCAGTGGATCTTCTGGCCACTCTAGTCAAAGCTTGAATGGGTTGGGCAATTGCTCGGCTCGTCAAAACTGCCAAAAGAATGGCGATCGCAACAGACAATCCGATACTTGCAACTACAACTTTCTCAGCAACTTCACTAGCCTGTTGATCTAATCTTGTTGCTACCTCAAGTTCTTGGTAAGCTTGGTCAATTAAACCCACCAAATCATCCGAGATGCCATCGAATTCAAGCGCCAAATCGCTGTTGGTAAATTCCAACATCAGGGCTTGGGCTTGCTCAACATCAGTGGGTGAGGCAAGATTCAGACTACGAATTCGTTCAACTCGGCGTTCTAATTCCTGTGAGTAGAGTTTGGGCACATCGTCATAGGTTTGCAACAAGGCTGTAATCGTTGCGTGACGCACAGCAGCTTGTAGGGTCGGAGACTTTGCCACAAATGCCTTAAGTTCAGCCCAAATTGCGTGAATTTCAGTTTCATGCTTCAGCAGGTGAGCATATTCATGCTGAAATTTTTTTTGGTCTCGCACTAGAGGGATGAGTTGTTGTTGATGGGTTCGGGTTTGGAGAACACGAGATTGCAGACGATGCAGAAGTTCCACTTCGTTACGCGCGTGTTGTTCTCCCTCTTCAGTCTCTTGTTGATAACGATCGCCAACTCCAAAACCAGCAATTGTTCCACACACAGCAATGCTGAGAGCAAGGGTGTATCCTAAACCGATCTTTTGCCCAACTCTGAGACTGGATAACCGTTGTCTTAAACTCTGGTGCACCATATAACCTTCTCTAGGCCTACAGGAGATTTGCTTGACCGAGTGCCCCTATTTGCTCATTTTAAGCCTTTAAGCTTGAAAACGGAAAACTCCTATGTTTAGGATAGGTTTTCCCTTACAGCGTTTACGTCTTGAATTTACGCTTTTCTAAAGGTTCTACCTAAATCGTGCAGAACCCCGAAGTAGTTTGCCACCCCGCCACTTCCAAAGTTACCCGCAAACGCCGAACATCTTTTTTGCATTCTAAATTAGCACAACTATCCGAATTCCACCCGATCAAATTTCGTGCAAAATTCCCCTCAGCGCTAGTTGCCCACCGTAAAGTCTCCGGCTAGTCTTGAGTTAGATGAACTGCTATAGCTTTTACTGTAGCTTAAATTCGCTATCGGGCCATTAGTCATTACTTCCAAGCGATCGACCTCCTCGAACCTTTTTGCTCAAGCTTTGGCAATATCGTCTGGGAGTTTTGGCTCAGCTATTCTATTTTGGTGCTTGTGCATCACCAAGTCGAGGAAGTGGTTGACTTCGGGCAAAAATGATTCTGGAAGTTGCTGCAATAAGGGCGATCGTAATATCAGGAATAGTCATAATAATTGCCCATTCCAGTCGTTTTTATTTTAATACAATCATAACAAGCGATCGCCCTTATTTTAGCAGTCAAGAGTGGGCTTTACCGTTATTGAGAAAATAAGCGATTGCTGCATCCCCCAAACCTTTTGTAGCAATTGTACTAGCTCCCGCAGACAGCACGCTGCCGAAACCAGGTACGAATTTCAAAGCGATGTCAGCGATGGCCCGCATTCCAGCATCTGCACCAGCAGCTACTCCCCCAGTTACCGCAAAATCTTTGATTGTTTGTTCCGAAAACTCCCGACCACTGAGCCAACCGATATACATCACCATAAAAGTTTGAATAGCTGCAACCCCTGGTATTGCTGCACCAGGTATCGGGATTGCGGAGACAACACCACTCAAGCCTGAACAGGCGACAACAACTGTATTAGCAGCAGTGAGTTGAAACTCTGCAAGGTGTGCCATTCGTGCGAAAGAGCTACGTGTTTCTCTTGGCGTATATTTGATCATTGTTTCAACTAATTTAGTGATATTCCATCGGTAGTCCTTGCCAGAAAGTATCAAGCCATTTCTGCCATTTTCATACCTAGCGTATGCAACGGTTGGAACAACCTCCTTTATATGAAAACGCAACTTCTCCCGCTGTTGTAAATAACCATAAAAAGATTTAACTTGTGCGTCAATATTGTGATTTTTCTCCTCGTCATCGGTCGGCAAACGTTCGTATGGAGGAGCTACTTGATCGCAGTGGGTTAAAACTCCTATCATGGGCAAATCACGTTTATACTTGTTCTTAATTTCCGTGAGAATCAATGTACAAATATCAATATCCTCTTGACTGCCACTATGAACTTCTGTCGCCTTGCAGATAAAAAGAACAACATCTGGACACTCTTTGTTTACAGCTTGCATGATGCTGTCAAATGGACTTTTTGCTGGATCGGCTTGTCTTGGAGCTTCTGCTTCCTGTAAACCGCGTGTGTCCAGAATATGTAGTAAATCAACGCCGTCATGATGATAATCTTTCCATTCAGCCTTGCCTGTCTCTGGCTTTGTATCACTCACTTCTGCAACTCTCAACCCGCATATTGCATTAATTAAGGATGATTTACCAGCTCTAGATCGACCAATTACCATGATTCTTGGCGATCGTAGTCCTTGCATAGCAGAGCGTAAACTGTTCAGTTTCTCTTGAATGTCGCCTTTCAGTGGAACAATGCTGGGGAGACTATCAACAATTTTTAGGATTTCTGTTACTAAAGATTCATTGCGGTTAATCGCCTTATTTGTCTCGTCAGAAGCAGGCATATTCAAACTCCCAGTTTAGATAGTAATTATGTGTGAAGCTTCGACAGCAATAATTAAGCGGAAAATATGAATTTTATTTCATCAGGTTCGTCCTCATTTAGCAAGGAAAATATTGTATTTGCATTCATTATGACCATATTCGCGGAAGGTCATAGGCATCAGAAGCAGCATCATGACTAATCAAAGTAAGGCAATGATTTAACTTTATGAAGATTAGTTATGATTCCGAAATTAGCGGCTGCATCTAAATTGTTAGACTGCTGAATCTAAGCCATATTGTAATAACATTTTCCCATAATCATTTAATTCATAAATAACACCTCCAGAAAGACGTTTATCCAAATATCCACCCTCCATACCAGCCAAAATAAGTAGTCCAGCATTTTCAAGACTTGCAGCAATATTCGGATTGCTCTGGATACCATATGTAAAGCTAGTCAGGTAATTTAAGTCAGGCATATATACACGATCGACTATGAACCATAATCGCATCATATCCTCATAGGATATATCTCCGAGCGTACAACGATCAAGTAATCGTCCTAAAATTGATGGTTTTTCAATGCTGTCTGCACGGTCAATTAGCAGTAATAAATTTTCTCCAAATATACGCTTTTGCTTGGGATTTTGACCCATCCATTCAACGAATTTTTGACGTTCCTGAAGGGATGTATTGGGTAGCTCTTTCCAGAAGTTTATGATTTTCTGGATGAAGAGTTGCTGTCGGATTTCTACACTAGCTTGGTATAAAGAAACAACAGTGTTAAAAAATGGAACATCACGAAATACACCTTCCTTTAAAATAGTGTCCAATCCCACTTCCGCAAAATCACGCACTGTGGAACCAAGGTGTTCACTGGCGATGGAATTGACCAACTCAATACTTATTTTTTGGTTCATTTGTTGTCTCATGTTGAAATTGACCGTCCCACTAATAACCTTAAAGTAATCTAATGCTGAGCATCCACATATTCCTTCATATCCTCAAGCGGCTCATCAAAGTCATCAGGTAGCGGTAGAACAAACATTTCTTTCATTGTTCCGGCCACACGACGCTTCTGTGTCGGCTTTTCTTGAGTTGAGTTTTTAGCCTGCTTTTCAATCAAAAACTCAATATAATGAAGGACTTCTGTCTGAAGAGACTCAGGGAGTTCTGCTAATTTTTCTCAAATGACTGGCTGTATCATGGTTTCTTCTCGCGATCGCCCCATCTACTCCATTAAAGCACCAAAACCCAATGTCAGCAACAGAATACCCCATTATCTAGTGCGATCGCCCCCGCCTCCCAAATGCCGATCGCCCCCGATCGCACTGACACCCTCATTATTTTCCAACTTGCCTAAAATTACCCGATAGACTATTCTTCCTAGTAGATATGATCTTGATATAACAACCAACAAAAACATGACAGCAATATTACCGCCTTGGATAGTTTTAGACTCCCTATTGCACAACTGGCTACTCGAAGATATCGGTAGGGGCGATCGCACAACATCGGCCTTATTTCCCGCAAACAGCATGCAGGGTACTGCTAAATGGATTGTCAAAGAAGCGGGAGTCATTGCCGGATTGCCAATTGCCGATCGCACATTTAAACTTTTAGACAGCAGCCTCAGTTTCATCCCCCAAGTACCAGAGGGGAAACTGTGCGAAAAAGGAGAAGTAATCGCCGAGATTTCCGGCAATTTCGACGCCCTGCTAACCGGAGAAAGAGTAGCATTAAACTTGGCAATGCGTTTGAGCGGCATCGCTACTTTAACTCAGAAATATGTTGACAAAATAGCCGATTTGCCCGTGCAATTGGTGGATACGCGCAAGACAACGCCGGGGTTGAGATTGTTGGAAAAATACGCAACTCAAGTCGGCGGTGCTTGCAATCACCGGATGGGCTTAGATGACGCGGTGATGATTAAAGACAATCACATTGCGGCGGCTGGGGGAATTGCAGAGGCGATCGCCCTAATTCGCAATTCTATCCCCTATCCGCTAACAATCGAAGTAGAAACCGAAACTCTGGCTGAAGTAGAAACAGCTTTGCAGCACAAAGCGGATATTATCATGTTAGATAATATGTCCTTTGATTTGATGCGGCAGGCTGTGGCAATAATTCGCCAAAAGAGCGATCTGGTAAAAATTGAAGCTTCCGGCAATGTTACTTTAGAAACAATTAGAAGTGTAGCCGAAACCGGAGTTGACTATATTTCTACCAGTGCTCCGATTACGCGATCGACTTGGCTGGATTTGAGTATGAAAATTAATAGTTAGTTGACTGTTGACTGTTGACTGTTGACTGTTGATTATTTGTTGGTGTGAATAACCAACAAATAATCAATGCCCAATTCCCAATGCCCAATGCCCAATGCCCAATTCCCAATTTCCAATTACTTGGAGATAAAATGAACCCAAAAATTCCCGTCAGGCATACAGAGGCTGCGGATTAAGCGGTAAGTATAGTGCAAGTAAGCACCGCTGACACTTGTATCGTAGCCACTTCGGAACCACTCGCCATAGGGATCGTGAACGAAGAATCCCTCGCTGTCGTAGCCTGCGACAACTATAATGTGACCGAAAGACGTGAAATATCCGTGGATGACAGCGGGATTTCCGGTGGCTAGCCAATCTTGAACGTCATCAACAGTTGCATTCTCGGTAAAGAAATCTTGAGCGCCGTAATCTCTAACAATCTTTGCTAAATCGTAGGGGTCCCAGCGACTGTAACCTTTGGCGATCGCATATTCGTAGAGTTCGTCTTCATATTGCCCGGTTTGTTTGCGCCGTGGCACCTTCAAAAAGTCCATACACATCGCTAATGAAGTTACATTGCAAGAACCTGTAGGATTGTTCAAGTTATCCATTTGCGAGTGATAAGGAATGCCAAGCCTGACAGTTGGGGGATTCGGTTTCGGAAAAAACAGAACGGTGTCTTGAGTAATTTGAGCGTGTGCTCCGAAAACATACCAAATTCCTGAACCTTTGAAAGACTCGTTGCGGAGAGCAACTCTGATGTGACCGCGAGCCGGAGCAAAAGCCAAGATCTCAAACTCTTTTCCGGCTGGTATTACTTGTTTTTCCGAGTCCTGAAGTTGAGAAGACGCCAGCGGTTTTGATTTAAAAATGGTGTCTCTGAGCGTTTTCAGGATGAGGGGATGTGTGGGAATCTCCTCTGGTTTGGTTTCAATCAGCTTTTTGGCTGTGACTGCTCCCAAAAAACCCGGTTCGCCGCACTTCATCAGAGTTTGAAATCGGTGGAGGGTGGCGGTAGAGAGAGGACCAAAAATTGCGTCTACGGGAGGTTTGAGTAAACCCAGGTCAATGAGGCGGCTTTGAATTTGGCCACTGAGTTCGTCGTCAGCAGCGATTGCTTTGGCATCGTACCTAATTTTTGAGTTGAGAAAGTTTTGTAGTTTCATGCTTGCGTGCCCCTGTCAATCGATTTTAGATTTTAGATTTTAGATTTTAGAATTACGATCGCCGATCAATCGGGTTTCCCTAGACTAAATTGCTTGCTCCTCAATAATTCCCAGTTTATCGTCTCATAAAATTACGGTAATTTTGCCGATCACTCGATTTTATATTTTAGATTTTAAATTTTAAATTTTATATTTTAGATCGCCGATAAACCCGGTTTCCCTCGACTAAATTGCTTGCTCGTCAAAAATTCCCAGTTTATCGTCTCATAAAATTACGGTAATTTTGCCGATCGTCCCTACCTTAAAGGCTTCATATTAATTATTTGATACAAAACCTTCAAGGCGAGAGCCGATCGAATTTCACGCACTATTGACTAAAAATCCCTGGTGCCCGTTGACATTGTTTCGGCAGAATGCCGAATGCTGTTGGATGCCTCAAAACCAGAGGGATGGCAGAATTCCCCTGTTGAGTCGAAGTCAGATTTATGCTTCGTCCGGGCGAATTACCACAACACCCATTGCGTCGGGAGACAGATATTTGACGGCGGCTTCTCGGAGATCCTCGGCAGTCTGAGCTTGGATGCAGGCGGCATAGTTGAGGGCGGGAGCGATATCTCCTACCATCGACTGATAGTAACCGTACAAACTTGCTCGATCGCTCGGAGTTTCGTTACCAAAGATAAACCGATTTGCTACTTGGGTGCGAATGCGGGAAATTTCGGCATCTGTCACAAGTTCGGTTTGGAGAGTGCGGATGTGTTGGACGATCGCAGCTTCCACTGCTGGCAAGTTTTCTGTCGGTAGTTGAGCGGAAATCGAGAAGATGCCGCCGAGTCGCTGAGTCATGTTGCTGACCGAAATTGACGACACTAGGCCTTTTTCTTCGCGCAAATCCTGAACCAAGCGAGTTGTGCGGCCGTGACCCAATATTGTCGCCAAAACGTCCAGGGCATAAGTTTCGGACATTTCCATGAAACCTGGCACTCGCCACATCACGATCAGTCGGGCTTGCTGAAGGGCAGAGTCTACAAATTCGCGGCGGACTGTTTCTGTAAACGGCGATTCTTGGCCGTAGTTCAGAATTTCGGGTTCTGGGTGAAAGTTGCCGACAGCAGGCACGTTTATTTTGTTGTTTTGTGCTGTACTTTTTGCTGCAAAACTGTCTGCGACAATTTCTATTAGTTGCTCGACTGGCAAATTGCCTACAGCTACGGCTGTCATGGCCCCTGGGTGATATCTGCTGCTGTGGAAATCCCGCATTTGTTGCGCTGTCAACTGTTCGATTACGCCAGTCGGACCGAGTACCGGTCGCTTGTAGGGCAGGACTTCAAATGCTAATTCCATCGATCGCTGATAGGTGCGGCGGCGGGGATTGTCTTCCGATCGTCTAATTTCTTCTAAGACTACCAGCCTTTCGCGATCGAAGGCGTCGTCGGGAATGCTGGCGTTGAGCAACACATCGACTTGCAGGGGAGCTAGTTCGGCAAAATCTTTAGGGGCTGTGGTGATGTAGTAGTTAGTGTAATCTTGGCTGGTGGCAGCATTGGTGACAGCGCCGCGCTGCTCGATCGCGCGCTCAAATTCGCCACTGGGAATGCTCGGAGTTCCCTTAAAAATCATGTGTTCTAAAAAGTGAGCCATCCCGTTAATGTCGTCTGGTTCGACGGCTGAGCCTAAATTGAGCCACACGCTGAGGTTAACAGCATCGACCGGCAAGTGTTCGGCTATAACGGTGAGGCCGTTGGGGAAATGGCGGATTGTTGGGGCGTTGAGGGGCGATCGGGCTGAGGTTTTGACTAAGGTTGATGTCATTGTGCTTTTATATTTATCTTGTTCTCTATATCTTAAAGGGTCTTTAAGGAAGAGCTCAGGCATTGGGCATTTGGGGCGATAAATGCAATGGGATATGGACGGAAATGCACGCACCGAGTTTTTGGTTTTCCTGGAGGAAGTCTTGTTAACGTATTTCTGGGATCGCGAGCGTTAATTTATCCTAATAGTTGCCCAAGTCCTCAGTTTTTTTGGTGACAGCAAAAGATGGAAAATCAAAGATTGAACAAAAACTTAGTATTTCCACAAGCAGCTTTTCAACGATTTTGGCGATCGACTTCGGGGAAAATCGGCTTAATTTTGACTGTAGCGCTGATGAGCTCGGCACTGTTGGCCCCCCTACTTTTCCCTTACGATTCGGCGGTCGATCGAGATTATTTGTCGCGCTTGGTGGCTCCTAGCGCTAAACATTGGTTTGGCACCGACGGTTTGGGGCGAGATTTGTTGGTGCGGGTGTGGCACGGATTGGGGATCTCTTTACTTGTTAGCCTGGTTTCTGTGGGTGCGGGTTTAATTGTGGGAACGCTTTTGGGGCTGGTGGCGGGGTATTTTCGGGGGTTGCTGGAAATTGCGATCGGCACTTTGGCGGATATTTTGTTAGCTTTTCCTTCGATTTTACTGGCGATCGGCGTTGTTACCGTCACCGGGCCGAGCCTGCAAAGCGTAATTATCGCTGTCAGCCTCGTGCAAATTCCGATTTACATCCGTTTAACTCGCAGTATGGTGCTGTCTCTGAGGGAACAAGAATTTGTTTTGGCTGTCAAAGCCTTGGGCGCGAGCGACTTACGGATTATTTTTCGCCACATTTTGCCGGGAAGTCTCGCGCCTCTAGTTGTACAAGCAACTCTTTCGACTGGTACGGCGACACTAGAAGCTGCTGGTTTGGGTTTTTTAGGTTTGGGCGCACAGCCGCCGGTTCCTGAGTTGGGGACGATGCTTTCTGATGCTTTTAAGGGCGGATACGCTCTTTCGTCTCCTTGGACGATCGTGTTTCCAGGTTTGCTAATTACCTTGACTGTTCTTGGTTTCAACCTTTTGGGGGATGGCCTGCGAGACGTTTTAGACCCCAGAGGGAATTAGAGGGGGAGTGGGGGAATTTATACTTTTGCCTTTTGTCTTCTTTCTGGCTTTTACCTTCTGCCCTCTTCCCTCTGCGCCCTCTGCGGTTCATCCCTCTTCCTTCTTCCTCACTCTAAAATCTAAAATCTAAAATCTACATATATAGTGACTTGACTGCTGTCACAATCTACGCGAAACTTTACATACAACTGATGTATTGCTTCTACCTATTAATAACTTCTGTTAAGTTGTGACTCAAAACCTATCAATTAGTCAAAATTGATATAGCGCTTTGTCAGTCAGCCAACTCTCAAGAAGCTACTTCAGGAGGCATCGTCCCTGGCTTGCTGGTGTCGGTGTCTGTTCTCAATATTCCTATTCAGTCAGCCCGGATTATGGAAACACTAGAGTTTGTGATCTATCCAGATGGCCGCGTACAGGAAACAGTCACCGGCATTGTCGGTGCTTCCTGCGCTGAGGTAACGGCTGCAATTGAAGCTCAGCTCGGCGTGGTGCTTCACCAAGAGTCAACATCTGAATATTTCACGCAAGCGCTGCATCAGTCAGCCGAAGCGACGGCCCAAGTGGCTTTTAGCGATTGGTAATTTTTTTGTTGAGTTCACTTAATTTTTTTTGGAATCACCATGTCACACTTTAGCCAAATTAAGACCCAGATCCGCAATTTGAATTCTTTGGAAGCTGCTTTAACTGACTTGGGTATCGACTGGAAGTCGGGTCCAACTGAGGTGCGTGGCTATCGCGGCCTAACCAGCACCGCTGAGGTCGTGATTGAGCAAAAAAACGGCTACGACGTAGGTTTTAGCTGGAACGGGACTGAGTATGAATTGGTGGCTGACTTGCAGTTTTGGCAGCAAGCTTGGTCTGTAGACCGTTTTCTGAATAAGGTGACTCAGCGCTACGCTTACCATACTGTAGTGAATGAAAGCGCCAAGCAGGGTTTCCAAGTTTCTGAGCAAAAGCAAAATCAAGACGGTTCTATCCGTTTGGTGGTGCAGCGCTGGTGCGCTTAATAATTTTGCGAGCTTTTTGCAATCTTGTCTCATCAAAGTCCGCTGCTGCGGACTTATTTACTATTGTGGGGGTCTAAATGTCTGAGCTTTCTGGACTCGGAATAGATACAGCAATTGATCGCTCTGGTTTAGAGCCGGAGTTGGGAGGTTTTTTGCGGGATGCGCCCGATCGCTCTGGTTTGGAACCGGAGTTGGGCGGCGTGTTGCGCCAAAAAGGTGTCTATGTTGATGAGATTACCTGCATTGGCTGCAAGCACTGCGCTCACGTTGCTCGCAATACTTTTTATATTGAACCGGATTACGGTCGATCGCGCGTAGTTCGACAAGACGGGGATTCTGAAGAGTTGATTGCTGAGGCGATCGACACTTGTCCCGTGAATTGCATTCATTGGGTTGATTACACCGAACTCAAGAATCTGGAAGAAGAACGCAAGGATCAGGTGATTCCTGTCGTTGGTTTTCCGGTGGATTTTGCGATGGTTAAGGCCGGTATTCGCCAGCGACAAAAGAATAAGTTGCGCGATCGTAAGTTCAAAGGTAGCCATTGAAGTCCCCAATTCACATCCACAGCTTGAAACCTGTGGCTCAAACAACAAAAACAGCCCGCGCGGGCTGTTTTTTGTATAGATTGTATAATTCAAGTTTATTTGAGAGGATGGTGCTCAGCGAGAATTTTCTCAACTCTAGCTTCGTCGATTCTGGCAGTTAATGTTGTTGCCTCGTTGTTATCGCGAATGGTTTTTGCTAAAGTAAAAGACGAGCCGACAGAAAAAGTTAAACCCATACCCATAAAAGCTTTTTGCCAGGGGTCTACCTGTAAATAAATGATACCTACAGTAGTTGCCGAAAGGGCAAGAATAAAAGAAACCCAGCACTGAAGTATCCAAGCATTAGTATCTTTTTGGCGTATGATTTGTTTCTGCATAGTGCCTCTAAGTCAAATATATCTTTTGGTTGATTAACTTAAAGAATAAATAGCCTGAGTGGAGCGGTCAGGAGAGGAAGGGACAGTTTCGATAAGTGAACAGTGCGATCGAACTTTTTACTAAAAACTCTAACGCTGTAGATAGGGTTTGAGGCTCAAGAAAGACTCGCAGCGAGTGGACAGTTTGAAAACTCCACTAAGGAAAGCCAGTTTTTTCTCAAAATAGCGTAAGGTGCGCCGAAGAGCACCTTAGTTCTCCCAGTCGCCCTCCGCAGACTTCGTTTGACTCTCGACAGCGGTTGAAACCGCCGGGTCTTATCTAGTTCGTTTTTGTAGCCCCAGTTTCAACCGCCGAGTTTTATTTACTTATTTTTCTGCTGAGTCTTCGCTTGTTCGATCGCAATTTCCCTGACTGCTTGGAAAGAACTCAAATTCGATGCACCCTCAATAGCCTTCACCGCCAAATCTTGAACCTGTTTCAAAGCAGAATCCAGTTGTTTTGACAAGCTAGCAATGCGCTCATCTTGATTTTGAATTGTCTGCAACATCCCTTGAATTTGCAGTTCATAATTTTGCTTTTGCCCTTCAACATCTTTAGCAGACAAATCCGCCTTAACTTTAGCTTGATAATTGCCAATATTGCGACCGTTATCTTTCCCGTTCTTGATATTAGCTTCCAGTTCTTTCGGGAAAGCTTCTACCTTCGCTTTCACCTCAGCATAAAGTTTTTCCCGTTCCGAAATAGATTTTTCGCGTTCCGCCCACTGTTTCTCCTGTTCTTGCTGAAACTCTTCGATTTCTTGATACAGCATTTTCTGGCGCTGTTCGTATTCTTCGATGTCCAGATTTCGCTGAAGATTCAAATCATAATCATACAACTCTTCATCCCGCTCACGAGCTTTTTGGTGATGCTCATTGCGTTCTTTAACGGCCAACTTTTGCAGTTCCTGCTCTTTTTCCCAAGCTTGTCGGCGTTCCAACAATTCCTGTTCAACAGTTTCGCGCTGTTCGCTGAGCTCGCCAGCAAAAGTTTTGGCGCTTTCTTCGTACTGTTGAATTAAATTGTCCAGCGTATCTTCTGCAACATCTTCTAAACTGTGCAACTCTTGCAGTTGTTGAATTTCCTCGCCCACAGTGCGGCGCAATTCTTCGACTTTAGCAGCTTCGGAAGTTAATTTTTCCGACAACTCGCTGACAGCGCCACCAAAGCTAAATTGCAGCAAAATCAAATTGTCGATTGTGGACTGCATTTTGTGTTGATTTTGAGTTAAAGCCATTGATTTTGGTGCCTCCACAAGAGGTTTTTCTGGGACTGCTGTTTGCTTTTGAGAAGCGTTTAATAGTTGGATTTGCGATTCTAGCTGCGCTTTTTCTTGCGCTACTTCCTTGTACGCTTCTAAAATTTCAGCCTTGGTGCTTTTGTCGCTAACTCTTTTGTTCATGACTTTTCATTCCTTAAGTGTTGGGAAAATTTATGTCATTTTTTCGTAAGGTGTGTATTGCACACCCTACTGGGTTTTAAGCTTTGCTGGCAAAAGCTTTCATTGCTAAATCTTGCGCTTGCTTCATCGTGGCTTGCAGTTGCGCGGAAATTTCGGCGATTTGTTCGGTTTGTCGCCCAATTGTCTGCTGTAAAGATTGGACTTTCAATTCATATCCTTGCTTGCTTCCTTCCCACTCTTTCTCCACTAAATCTGCCTTGACTTTAGCTTCGCGGGAAACTTCTTGAATTGCTTCTTCTTTGGCTTTGACATAAGCCTGTTTGAGTTCTTCTTCAAATCCGGCGGCTTTTCTTTGATTCTCTTCAAACTCCGCTTGATTGTCGCTGAGGACTTTTTCCCGTTCCACCCAATTTTTTTCTTTTTCGCGGGTAGATTCTTGCAAATCCCGTTCTAGTTTACGCTTCGTTTCTTCGTATTCGTCGGTTTCGATTTTGCGAGTGCGCTGTAATTCGTATTGATAATCTGCTGTTTCTTCCTGGCGCTTTTTAGTTATGAGTGCAGCCTCTTCTTGAACTGCCGCCTCAAATTCTTGCTGTTCTTTTTCCCAAATCTTGCGTTTTTGGGTCGTGTCTTTTTCTAGAATTTCGCGTTGGTTAGCAGCGTTTTGTTCCAGCAGGGTCAATTTTTCTCGGTGCTCTTGAGTTAAAATGTGGAGGGCGTCTGCTACAACTCTAATTTGCTGCAACTCTTGCAATTGCTCGGCTTCTATTTCGATCGCGCGTTTTAATTCGTCTAATTTGGAAGATTCCGCCTTCAGTTTTTCGGAAAGTCCGCTGATGATGCTGCCGAAATCTAATTGCAAGTCAGCCAAGCCTTTGACGATGCTGTCAATTGTGTAGGTGGAAGCGACTTCGAGGAGTTGTTTGTTTTTGGCTTTTTCGGCTGATTGTTCTTTGGTTTCGACTTTGGATTCGATCTTTTTTTTGTCTGCTAAAATCTGCTGAAAGTTTTGCAAAATTTGGGCTTTGCTATCCTTGGCAGTTGCTATTGTCATAATGTTTGCTTCTCCTGATTATAACTTTTCGACACTTGTGACTGAAAGGTTTTCAGTTATTCTAAGTTTCGGAGTTGGCTGAGAATGGATCGGTATTTTTTGGTGGCATCGGGTTTTTCTTCGGGATTGTCGTTGGCTAGAGTTTTGAGAAGTTTCGAGCAGCGATCGCACCGATTTCCGTCCCAGCAATCGCACTCATCAATTATACTCAAAAGTGCGCCTTTTAGCAATTGATTTTCGGCTAACAAAGCTCGGTAATTCCGCTGAACCGATTCGGCAACTAAAGTCATGTGCTGGAAGTCTTCGGTGAGACTTTCGATGTCATTTACTGCATCTGTCCGAATTTGGTCTAGCAGCTCAAGATTCTCTTTCAAACGGCTTTCTTGCAGGTTTGGTTTGGTTTTAAGCTTGGTTGATTTCTTCATTTCAGTCTGTGGTAACAGTTATGGTAAAGGCGCGATTAAATCGCGCCTTTACAACAGAATTAGAACAAGTCAGCAGTAGATTTGTCTTCGGCTGGCGGTAGCGACATACCGCCGTTGGAATTCAAAGCAATAGCATCGCTTTCCCCGCCAGCGTGAGCCGCCATCAAGCAGGCAACTTGCTGCGCCGGCAGGTTATCTAAACACACCATAGCTTTTGTTCCTTCTAAGTCAATCATCCGCGATTGATTGCTAGAATCTGACAAAACTGCTGCGGCTTGGTCGATAACTGCCCAATCTTTCCGCTCGTTCCAAGACCATTTCAAGCTGTAGTAATTTATCGGTTTTACTACTCCGCTGTCGTCTGGTTTCTGACCGGAATGCTTGACAAATTCTGGAACAAAAATTCCGGTAGCCGGTTCTACGCCGCGAGATTGAACTGATGCTACCAAGCGGTTGAAATCGTTCAAGCTGCGGTTTTTGATATATGTCACCATGACAACTCCTTGCGGCAATTCGCCACTTTCTGCGACAAACCACAGTTGACCCCACAGTGTGTGCGAAGTTTGACCGAGGGAACCGAAGAATTTGGAGAATTTGAGGATTGTCATGGAACACTTGGAACCGTAGTCTGAATCGCCAATTGTCCACTGGCCGGCCTGGCAATTGTTACGTACTGCGATCGGGATTTCGGGTACTAGCAAAGCATTGCTCGGTTTGGCACCAAACACTGAAAATGTAGGTCTTTCTTGTGTTTTAGTAGTCATTGTTCGTTTTTCCTTAGTTATTGATTTATGTTCTGACAATTAGGAATCGGTAATTGGGAATTGGGAACTTACAACAATCGAATTATTTTTCTTCCCTCTTCCTTCTTCCCTCTTCCTTCTTCCCTCTTCCTTCTTCCTTCTTCCTTCTTCCTTCTTCCTTCCATTACCTAATGAGATGTGTTGTCGCTTTTGGTTCGGGATAGGTATACTCAAGCATCGCCTCTTGTTGAGCTTTGATAATCCGCAGCGCGGCGAGCAAATGCTCTAACGTTTCTAAGTGCGCTGGGGTGAAGTGGATGCTGAAGCCTTCGCCATCCCGCGCGTAGCCGGGACAAACCAGTGAGGCTGAGCTTTGTTCTTCGTGGGTGGCGATGTATAGCCAGTCATCGTCTTCGAGCTTGTAATGCGTGTCTGTCCAGGTTCTCAGCATTTGCGATCTGCTCCTCCTTATTTGCTGCGTACAAGCGTTTTGACGCCCAGCGCTTCTCACTCCTCTGAAGTTGACGACGCTATATGCAGCGTGTGAGCTAGGCTAATTTGCACCCTTAACCCTACCAGTCAGGCTTCCTGGGTTGATTAAACCGTCAACTAACATCATGGTAGCGCGGGTTGATTTTCCCGTCAAGTATTTTGTTGAACTTTTCATCAAAACAGGCTAGAATGCTTGTCAGGAGGCGAAAAACCGTGGAACAAACATTTGGAAGACTGATCCGTCAAGCTCGCAAGGACAAAGCTTACTCACAACGTGAGCTAGCAGCTATGCTAAGTGTGGATTTTACTTATTTGTCGAAGTTGGAGAACGATCGAGCGGATTATGCACCCAAAGAGGACGTAATTCGAGCATTAGCGCGGAATCTAGACATAAACGAAGAGGAATTGATTTTCCTGGCGGGGAGACTGCCGCAGCAGTACGAAGCGCTGCTGAAGCAGAATCCGAAGGAAATGCAGGCTCTTTTCCGCCGGATGCAAGAAAATCCAGATTGGCTCAAACAATCTTTTGAAGCGTAAGAGAGGCCCCTCATAGTGAGTATTTTTAAACCGTATTGCTTCTATCCCAAAGAAACGATCGAGCGTTTGGCAAATGACATCTTGATGCAGATGCAGAAAACGCAAAATTTTGCTCCGAGATGGCCTTTTGATGCGACAACGGTTGCTGATTTTCTGGATTTGGGCGTAGTTTGGGAGTGCATTGAGCCGGATGAAGAAGGTGCGATCGCGGCGAGGATTTTGCCGCAGCAGCGGTTAATCGAAATCAACGAACAGATTCTCGAAAAACCGCCGGGCTTCATCGAATCGACGATCGCCCACGAAATCGGACACTGGGTGTTACACGTCAATCAAGACGAAGCAGACGGCACTGTGGAACAGTTGGAATTAAACTTGGGGAATGAAGGAAAAACCGCCCAGGATGTCGAGGAACCGTTTGTTTGTCGGGGTGCGAGTGCGGATAATAAGGTTTTGTCGATCGAATGGCAAGCGCAATATTTTGCAAGCTGTTTGTTGATGCCTCGGTGTATTTTGGAGGAAAAAAGACGGGGACGTGATTTAACTAAGTGGTCGCATTTATACAAAATGAGAGATGAATTGGGAGTGAGCATTTCCAATTTAACAAACCGCTTACAAGAATTCGATTGGATTTATATTCCCAAGGGAACGCGCGAGATTTATGCCGGGAAAGATGCGGCAAACGGGCAGCAGCGATTGTTTGGATAGAAGTGCGATAGAATTTGAGGTTTGAGATTTGGAAGCGATTCTAAACTCTCAAATCTTTAAAATTAATTTTTAATTAAGTTACATTTTATGCTAACCAATATTGAAATCCTGCTGGCAGCTTGTGAGGAATTAAATATCCCTTACAAAATCCTGCATCCTTCCCAAAACTTGATTAGAGTTAAACAGGGCGGCGAAGAATATTATTTTGTCAATTACATGACGCCATTTAACAGCGCGTCACTAGCAGAGATTTTTAAAGACAAAGAATATACTTATCAACTCTTAAACGGGCAAATAAATACTCCTAGAACTCTCGGTTTTGTCTCACCTCACTGCGAGGAGAAGTATAAAAAGTATTTGAGTTTCCCAGATATTGAATCAATAGTTTTAGAAGTAAACAAAAAATTCGCTTTCCCGGTGATTCTCAAAAGAAATCGCGGTGCTGGTGGCAACAATGTTTTTTTGTGTGAAACGAGAGAGCAAATTAAAGAAGCCCTAGAAAATATATTTAACGTCAACAGCAAAGATTATGACTATGTGGCCCTAGCTCAAGAATATATCGAAATTGCCCACGAATATCGGGCTGTTTTCTGCAAAGAAAAGCTAGTTTTGCTGTACGAGAAAGACAAATCTCAGGCTAAATTTGCGGGAAATTTAAGCCCGCTGCACTGGGAAGGTGCCAAAGCCAAACATATAATTAACCCCAATCTCATGTCTGAGATTGAAGATTTTGTTAAACCTGTTTTTGCTGAAATGGCGATTAATTATGCTGGGCTTGACATCGGGCTCGATAAAAAGGGACAATATTGGTTAATAGAAATTAACTCAACTCCCAACTACGATATATTTATAAGAGATAACGATCGCCAAATTGTGGTAAAAATGTTTAAAGGCATCTTGGAGAGCTTGATTGTTAACAAAAAGCCGTAAATGCTAGATTTTAGAGATGCGCTACAATTAACTAAATCCGCGTTTCAAAAAAAGTAAAAGCCATGACATCAGAAATGTTAGAACTAGAGGGAACTTGGGAATAAATTCTCACCCTATCCCATCCTCTTTCATCAGCGTTTATCAGCGGTTAAAATTATCTTATTTCCGGTTGCATCGGTATTGTTCAAAGCTTGCGGAGGTGCGTGATTGCAAATAGTCTCATCATCTAGATTCAAATATTTATTGCTCTCACGCACCCTACACCTACAAACTTTATATCACATTCTTTCCAATACCTTAATCCCCAACAACTCCAAACCCAACTTCAAAGTCCTCGCCGTCAAATCGCACAAAATTAACCGCGAAGTCCGCAACGGTTCCTCAGCTTTCAAAACCGGACATTGCTCAAAAAATTGATTGAACTTTTGGCTCACTTCAAACAAATACTGACAAATCCGATTCGGCAATAAATCGCCGCCAACAGCATTTACAACTTCATTCAACTGCAATAAATGCTTTGCCAATACCAACTCGGCATCTGATTGCAAAATCACTTTCGCACCCGCATCTAAATTATCGAAATTAATCTCACCTTTGCGGCGAATTCCCTGCACGCGCACGTAAGCATACAGCATATAAGGAGCGGTATTTCCTTGCAATGCGAGCATTTTGTCGTAACTGAAAATATAGTTGCTGGCGCGATTTTGACTTAAATCGGCATACTTAACGGCACTCAAACCAACTGTTCGAGATACGTTAGCAATGAATTCCTCAGTTTCTTGTCTTTCTTCGGCTTTTAATCTGTCTTCTAAATCTTGGCGTGTGCGGACGATCGCCTCATCTAACAAATCCTGCAACCGCACCGTTTCCCCAGAACGAGTTTTGAGTTTTTTGCCGTCTTCTCCCAATACCAAACCGAAGGGAATGTGGACAATTTCTACATCTTCAGGAATCCAACCGGCTTTTCGGGCTACTGCAAATACTTGGGCAAAATGGTTTGCTTGTCCCGAATCGGTGACGTAAATTATGCGCTTTGCATTGTCTTTTTGGATGCGGTAGCGCACTGCTGCTAAATCTGTGGTGGCGTAGTTGTAGCCACCGTCGGTTTTTTGGACGATTAGCGGCAGGGGTTCGCCTTCTTTGTTGGTGAAACCGTCTACAAAAACGCATTTTGCGCCGTCACTTTCTACTAGCAAACCTAGATTGGTTAAATCTTCGACTACTGCGGGCAATAATGGATTGTAAAATGATTCGCCGCGTTCGGTTAATTTGATATCGAGCAAATCGTAGATTACTTGGAATTCGCGGCGCGATTGATCGCACAGCAATTTCCAAGCGCGGCGGGTGTCTTCGGCGCCTGCTTGCAGTTTTACTACTTCTTGGCGGGCGGTTTCTTTGAAGGTTTCGTCTGTGTCAAAGCGCTGTTTTGCTTGGCGGTAAAATGCGACTAAATCGCCTAAGTCTAGGGCGTCAGCGGTTGTGAGGGCTTCGGGGTGAACTTCGCGCAAGTATGCGATCAGCATTCCGAATTGGGTGCCCCAGTCGCCGATGTGGTTGATTCTGAGTACGTCGTGGCCTTGAAATTCGAGGGTGCGGGCGATCGCATCTCCGATGATTGTCGATCGCAAGTGTCCGACGTGCATTTCTTTGGCTATATTCGGACTCGAAAAGTCGATCGCGATTGTCTGAGGCGTTTTCGCCGGTTCAATCCCCAAACGCGAGTCGCCGGCGATCACACTAATTTGCGCTTCCAAATAAGCCGGTTTCAGCTTCAAATTGATAAAACCTGGCCCGGCGATTTCTGGCGTTTCGCAGATGTCCGTAATATCTAGGTTTTCGATAATTGTCGAGGCGATCGCCCGTGGGGGCTTTCCTAACTTTTTCCCCAAACTCATCGCCGCGTTGCACTGAAAGTCCCCAAAGTTGGGATTGCTGGCGGCGGCTAGCATCGGATCAGTACCTGCATAACTTTCCCCGAATGCAGCGGTGAATGCTTTTTCAAATCTTGCTTTTAACTGTTGGGCTATCGAGTTCATCTTTAATATTGTGATTTAATACTTAGTCTTTTTAACTTATGTATTTTTACTGAGCTTTTGCTGCTGATGCGATTTTTATCACTGGCAGCGCTAACACAGACTACATTTTATCACAGTTGCGATCGCTACACAAATTAAAAATTATCACATCAAGTCCATGATCTCGATCGCTAGATCATTTTGTTAAATCGCTTACATTAAGGTATGTTAAAATTTTTTCAATGCACCCAAAAATCCTACGAAAGGAAGTAGTTATGTTATCTCAACCTATTTTTGGCGATCGCTCTCTGACCCAAGCCTTTTATCAAGCAGTAATCGCTCGCTTCTACGACGGTTTCAGTCTCTCCACCCAAGCACTATTACGAGACTGTAACCTCGGCTTCGCTCCCTGTCCCGATGGAGTCAAAACCTTTTTCATCATCGCGCCAAGTCTCGATGCAGCAGAGCAACTAATTGACAAAATGGACAGTATTTTGGAGCGAGTTGCCGAACTCATGGCAGGAGTCGGACAAGTTGCCCTGTGCATACTTCCCCCCGGCAGCGAGGCAGAGCAATCGGTCGATCTGCAAGACTTAGAAAAAGTTCCCCCGGATTGTCTGGCTTGCAAATTCTTTACAATTATATGTGCCGATGCTGCGGCCGATCGATAAAATTGACACTTAGCAAGCAGCAACTCAGCACGGTTCGGCTGAACCTGTGCCTGTGCCGGCCCGGGGTAGATTGTCTGTTAGTTACAGTCGCGGGAATTATCGGGTAAAACGTGCAGGTAATTAGATCGCGCAGCAAGGTTGCACTCGCAATCCTTGGCAAGTGTTAAACAAGCAGGCAATATATATATCAAATGCCCGCTTCTGAGTGGATCTCATTTTTACCTGCCGGCTAAAACAGCCGTGCATCTACTTTTGTTCCCCCAAAGTCGGCCACCAAAAAGCCGCATCAACTCTCCTGGGTGTCTCGCTTCAAAAGACAGCAGCAGGAATGAGGCGATATCGCTGGAAAATATAGTTTTGCGAAATATCTGCTCATGTTCAGAATAAGCAGAAATATTCTCAAAAATAGATAACAGTTGCGCCGCTTGACCTCAAAAACCGGGTTTGTACCCCCGTGCTTCATATTCGCGGTTGACCGGAAAATTGACAGAAAATAAGTTGTTTGTGAGCGCGTCACAAGCTATACACAAAGCAAAGCTCTACTCAAAAAAAGATGAGTTTCCCAGCGGCACCCTTGGCAGAGCGATGGGATCACAGGCTCATAGAATTTGTTAAAAATTTCCGTTGAAAATTTGAATTATTAAATTTTATGCCTAATATTGGCGATAAAATCTAAGATTGAAATTCTCAAATCTGAAATCAAGGAATCATGGTAAAACTGACACCGAACCCCAGCTTTAGTTTAACGATTCGGGTTGCTCTGCCGAATCGGCCGGGAATGCTGGCAAGCGTCACCAGCGCGATCGCATCTGTCGGTGGCAATTTCGGTCAAATCGACTTGATCGAGCAAACCCGCGCCACTACCATTCGTGATATCACCGTCGATGCTTACAGCCTCGAACACAACGAAGAAATATTGCAAGTAGTGAAAGCGCTGCCGGATATCAAAGTGATCGATGTGTACGATCGCACTTTCAACTTGCACCGCGGCGGAAAAATCAGCGTAGTTAGCAAAATTTCCCTCAAACGCCAGTCAGATTTGGCAATGGCATACACCCCTGGAGTCGGCCGCATCTGCACTGCGATCGCCAATGACCCCCAACAAGTTTACAACCTCACAATCAAACAAAACACTGTTGCCATTGTTACCGACGGTAGCGCAGTTTTGGGACTGGGAAACCTCGGTCCTGCCGCCGCACTGCCAGTCATGGAAGGCAAAGCCATGTTATTTAAAGAATTTGCTGGGATTGACGCCTTTCCTATCTGTTTGAACACCCAAGATACCGAGGAAATTATTCGTACAGTGCAGAATATCGCCCCGGTTTTTGGTGGCGTTAACCTCGAAGATATTTCTTCTCCCCGCTGCTTTGAAATCGAAGCAAGATTGCGGGAAACCTTAGATATTCCCATTTTTCACGACGACCAGCACGGCACGGCGATTGTTAGTTTGGCAGCATTAATTAATGCCTTAAAAATTGTCAAAAAAACCATAGAAGAAGTGTGTATCGTGATTAATGGAGCCGGTGCGGCCGGAGTCGCGATCGCCCGGTTGCTGCGTAAAGCAGGTGCCCAAAACATCATCATGTGCGACTCCAAAGGCGTCCTCTCCGAAGACCGCACGGATATGAACCCAGAAAAACTAGAATTTGCCGTGCCTTCGAGCGGTACTTTGGAAGATGCGATCGCCGGTGCCGATGTATTTTTAGGAGTCAGCGCCCCTGGGGTAGTCACCCGATCGATGGTGCGTTCGATGGCCGAGAATCCAATTGTTTTTGCAATGGCAAATCCCATTCCCGAAATTCAGCCCGAATTAATTATGGAAGATGCGGCGATCATTGCCACCGGACGTAGCGACTACCCGAATCAAATTAACAATGTTTTGGCATTTCCGGGGATATTTCGAGGTGCTTTGGACTGCAAAGCTGCCACGATTACGACCACTATGTATTTGGAAGCAGCTTATGCGATCGCCTCTTTAGTCAGTCCTTCCCAGCTTGACAAAGAACACATTATACCATCGGTTTTTGACGAAAGAGTTGCCATTGCTGTCGCCGGTGCAGTTCAGTTGGCCGCCCGATCCGAAGGTATTGCCCGCGATTAATAGAAGGAAGAAGGAAGAAGGAAGAAGGAAGAAGGAAGAAGGAAGAAGGAAGAAGGAAGAAGGTGGGAGGGAAGATACCATGTATAAATTAAGGGTCTTTGTACCAGTTTTGTACTTCTTCTTTTGTGATTTTTCTGGTTTATTCTCATTCCCTCTTTCGTCCTCCCCGTTGATTATTACTCATTTTTGTTTCCCCATCCTGTCTTTTTCCTCAACATCCATCCGTTAAATCCCGATCGCGTGCTCGTTGCCGAACTTCCCTCCAATCTATTCCTTCTTCCCTCCAACCTCAGCCTCCGTCCGTTACATTTGTTAAATCCCGTAGACGGCTCGGCTCGTTGCCGAACTTCCTTGTTCTCTCTTGCTTAATCAAGGATAAAACTCACAACAATAAACAAGATAAAAAGATATAATTAAATCACCCAAGTCCAGCTAGGTCAGATGCAAAGCCAGTTAGGAAAAGCCAAGCGCGATCGCTCTCGCCGCCAATTGTTAGAACTGTGCCCGATCGGGCTGGCATTGTGCCGGACAGACGGGACTTTTCTCGACGTAAATCCAGCTTTTGCAAGTATTATCGGCCGCACAGTTGCAGAAACTCTTCACCTCAACTACTGGGAAATTCAGCAAACGCAGTGCGCGGGCCGAGAAAAATATCTAGAAAGTCAAGCAAAAAATAGCTGCACTGGCCCGTGCGAAACAGCATACAGACATAAAAACAACCATCTCGTACCCGTGCGAGTTTCCGAGCGGGTAATTGAAACAGGCGGAGAGTGCGCGATTTGGCTGAGCGCTGAAGAAATTTTTAATCCGAGGCAAGAAAATAGCGAACCGCTGGAACCAGCGGCGCCGCACAGCAATTCACATATGGAAAAATTGCTGGCAAAGCAGACTGCCGAACTCGAAAAAACTCAGAAACTACTCGCAGAAAAAACCGCCGAACTGGAGCAGACTCAAGAAAAGTTGCGTCTCCAAAGTCAAATTATCGACCAAATTCACGAAGCGGTGGTTTCTACAGATATGGACGGCTCGATCACCATTTGGAATCAAGCCTGCCAAAAGTTATACGGCTATGAAAAAACTGAGGCTATCGGACGGCACATTTCTCTAATTTACCCGCCCGAACAGCACGAATTTCTGTTAGAGCAAGTCATCAAACCGCTACAAAAAAAAGGCGAGCATGAAATAGAAGTTATCACACGTCATAAATCGGGAGAAATATTTTCCTCGCACCTGATGCTTTCGCTATTGAAAGACAAAATGGGAGAAGTTGTGGGGATGATTGGCTCTTTAACTGATCTCAGTATTTGCAAAGCTTTAGAACAAGAATTAGCACAGAGACAAGCACTATTTGATGCGTTTTTGAAGGAGGCGCCGGCGGGACTTTGCATTTTGGACTCCCAACTGCGGTACGTGCAAATTAATCAATTTCTAGCCGAAATAAATTGCCTGAGTCCAGCAGAGCACATAGGCAAGACGGTACGCGAAATATTGCCGAATATCGCTCCAATTGTAGAGCCTTTGTACCAAGAAATCTTGAGTACAAAACAACCATTAATTAATATCGAGATGAGTGGTGACAATCCCAGAAAGCCTGGGTTTGTCCGACACCTGACAGGCTCTTATTTTCCCTTGCTAGACAAAGATGGCGAGGCTCTCGGCATCGGTTCCGTCATAATTGACATTACCGATCGCAAACAAGCAGAAGCTGCGCTGCAAAAAAGCGAACAGCTTTACCGCACTATGGCAAGCAACTTTCCGAACGGCGCGGTGATGTTGTTCGATCCAGAAATGCGCTACACGCTGGTAGAAGGTACAGAATTAGCAGCAGTGGGGCTTTCCAAAGAGTTGATGGAAGGCAAGACAATCTGGGAAGTATTCGAGCCAGGTGTTTGCGCCGATCTAGAGCCAACTTATCGGGCGGCACTGGCAGGAGAAACAGTTGTTACAGAAATTTTTTACAGCGATCGCATCTACCTCGGTTATACTTTGCCAGTCAGAAACGAACGGCAAGAAATCATCGGCGGATTGCTAATGACTCAAAACATTACCGCTCGCCAATTAGCAGAAGAAGCGCTCAGGGAAAGCGAGGACAAATACAGGTGCATTGTCGAGACAGCAGACGAAGGAATTTGGATGATAGATACGGAGGGTAAAACTACTTTTGTCAACCAAAAAATGGCCGATATGCTCTGCTGCACCGCAGAGGAAATGATCGGACAGTCGCTATTTGCTTTCATGGATGCAGAAGGCATCGCACTCGCACAAGTCAGTCTCAACCGCCGCCGTGAAGGAATTCGCGAACAGCTCGATTTTAAGTTCCGTCGCCGAGACGGCAGCGACTTGTGGGCGATAGTTTCTACTAATTCCTTGGCAGACAAACAGGGACGCTATGTGGGCGCTTTGGCAATGGTTGCCGACATTACCGATCGCAAGCAAACAGAAGCGGCATTGCAGCAGTCGGAAGCCAAATTTCGATCGCTCTACGAATTAACCAGTTTGCCTGTTTTGATGTTATGTAACAATGGCATCACCGATGCCAACACAGCCACCCTAAAACTATTTGGCTGCACTACCCCGCAACAGTTGTACGGGCAAAACCCCGGCAAACTGTCGCCTCCTTTCCAACCCAACGGCAGAGATTCTTTGAGCTTTATTAAGGAAATGATGGATCTCGCCTTTGAGCGGGGAAACCACCGTTTTGAGTGGGTTCACCAGCGCTTAGACGGTACTGATTTTCCTGCAGAAGTCGTGCTGACAGTCATCGAAGTTGGAAATGAAAAAATTATCCAAGCCGTCGTCCAAGATTTAACCGATCGCAAACTTGCAGAAGAAACATTAGTGCGATCGGAACAAGCCCTCAGACAGCAAGCGAGACGACAACAACTGCTCAATCAAATTGCCAACCAGATTCGCACATCTTTAGATTTAGACACAATTTTAGAAACCGCCGTTCAAAAAATTCGCAATTTGATGCACATAGATTGGTGCCTGTTCACTTGGTATCGCCCAAACCGCAATCCTCCGGTTTGGGAAATAGTTTGCGAAGCGAAGAATGCAGCTTTGCCGAGTTTGCTCGGTACTTATTCTGTACAGGATCAATCTAGTGTCGCCCTGCAGCAGATTGGGGGGCGAGAAATTCTGCGAATTGATGATGTCAGCACTTTTGAAGATGTAGAGTTGCGCGAAAATTTCCAGGCCTTAAAAATTAACTCTGTGCTGTCGCTGCCAGTTCAAACTGCTTCAGGCGATATTGGGGCAATTACCTGCTATGAGGCTGTGTCCCTGCGAAATTGGAGCGACTCGGAAGTCGAACTGATGCAAGCGGTAGTCGCTCAAATTGCGATCGCGATCGACCACGCCGAACTCTACACCCAAACCCGCACAGCCGCCCAATTAGCTCAAGCTCAAACTCAACAGCTAGAACAAACTTTGCGCGAACTCCAACGCACCCAAACTCAATTAATTCAAAGTGAAAAAATGTCGAGTTTGGGACAGTTAGTAGCAGGTGTCGCCCACGAAATTAACAACCCGGTTAATTTTATTTATGGCAATCTCAGCTACACCAGCGAATACACTCAAAATTTGCTAAAAATGCTGCGACTTTACCAGAAAGAATACCCGCAGCCTAGCGCAAGAATTGTAGATGCAAGGGAAGACTTGGAAATTGATTATCTTATTGAAGATTTACCGAAAATTTTAGCCTCTATGAAAGTCGGAGCCGATCGCATCCGCGACATAGTTTTGAGCCTGCGGACTTTCTCAAGACTTGACGAAGCCGAAAAGAAACAAGTTGACATTCACGAAGGCATCGAAAGCACGCTGCTGATTTTGCAAAACCGCCTGAAACATAAAACCGATCACCCGACAATTAATGTGATTAAAGAATACGGTAATTTGCCTTTAGTTGAATGTTATCCCGGTCAGTTAAATCAAGTATTTATGAATTTGTTGAGCAATGCGCTAGACGCATTGGAAATGGAGATAAAGGAATCCAATAGCACCGCCAAAAATCTCGCAATTACGATTCGCACCCAAGTAACCGACAATAACAGCGTTGCGATATGGATAGCTGACAGCGGCCCAGGAATGAGCGAAGATGTGAAAAAACGCTTGTTTGACCCGTTTTTCACTACTAAACCCATTGGCAAAGGAACTGGCTTAGGATTGGCGATTTCGCACTCTATTATAGTAGAAAAACACGGGGGCAAGCTTTCTTGCAATTCTATATTGGGAGAAGGTTCGGAATTTGTAATTGAGATTCCTCTGCGGCAAAAGATAAATTAAAACCCCTTGTATCGGTATCATATCAAATCCGATTCTTTACCACCAAACGCACACCACCAGCGGGTGCCATTGTCACACCCCGGCGTACTGGCAAAACCGGACGATTTTCTGCAAGTTCTAAAGAGTATCGTGACAGCACTTTCGCCAATACTAACTTCATTTCAAACATGGCAAATGCCGCCCCAATACAGCGGCGGTTCCCTCCCCCAAACGGCAAATATTCGTAAGGCGAAAATTGACGTTCTAGAAAACGTTCTGGTTTAAAACGCTTAGGTTCCGGGTAAATATCAGGACGGTGATGAACCAAATAAATACAGAGAGAAAGTATCATTCCTTTGGGAATATTATAACCCATTAACTGCATCGGAGCTTGCAGAAGGCGCGGCAATGTAAAAAATAGGATCGGATAAATCCGCAGGGTTTCGCAACATACAGCATTCAAATACGGGAGTTTAGTTATTTCCGCAGGCTCGCAATTTTCGACATCAATAGAATTGAGTTCTTGGAGCAGTTTTTCACGGACTTCTGGGATGTAGTGAATCCAATACAAAGCCCAGGCTAAAGCTGTGGCTGTAGTTTCGTGTCCTGCGAATAACATTGTCATTAATTCATCCCGCAATTCAACGTCGCTCATCGGCTGTCCTGCTTCGTCACGAGCTGAAATTAACAAGCTCAGGATGTCGTCTCCCAATGGTTGAGATAGAGTTTTGCGTTCGCGGATTTCTTGATAAAGCAGTTCATCTAAACGCTGTCTTTGTCGAATAAATCCTCCCCACGGACTCCAAGCACCTAAATCTTTTTGCAACGACTTTATAAACAAAAAGGTAGCACTTAATGGATTGCTAAAGAGGCTAAACATATTAATAATTAGTTGCTGAATTTGCTGGTAGCGTTCTCCTTCGCTCAGCCCAAAAATTGTGTGTAAAATTACTTGCAAGGAAATTTCCTGCATAGTTAACTGCGCGATTACCGAGTTACCAGGAGTCCAATTATTAATTACTTTTTCGGTGGTATTGCAGATGATTTGTCCGTAAGCTTTCATGCGTTCACCATGAAAAGGTGGCATTAAAAGTTTGCGCTGCTGCAAATGTCGATCGCCATCTAATAAAAATAACGAATTCGAGCCTACTAAAGGTAGCCCTATCTGATTTACAGTACCGGATTCAAAGAGTTTAAAATCGGCTGTAAAAATTTCTTGAATAGCTTGAGGATTGCTAATAATTACTTGCGGCGGAAAGTTACTGAATTTGCTGGTAAAAAGGTCGCCGTAGCGTTGATAATTACTATCTAAATAATACAGAGGATTTAACATTCCCCGCACTGTTTGAACAAATCTAGCGTCTTTAGGGCCGTCTAGAATTTTTTTGGTAGTATGATTTTGAGAATGAGAGTTTTTTGTGGGGATAGTCATTTGTTTTCCTTCTAGTTTTAGGGTTTCACAGGACTAATCAAAGCATAAGTCTTATTCCAAAAAACTCTCAAATCCCTCAGCTATTGAAAAATAGTACGCGGTAGGCATCATAAATTAGTACGGCAATAGTAGGATACAGAGTAACTCCCAGGCCAAAAGCTCGTTCGATCGGCTCTTTGAGATAGCCTATCCAAAATGCTATTCTTCCGAAAACAAACAAAGTTGCCAAAATTGGAATCAGCTTGATGCTGTAAGTATCTAAAAAGGTAGAAAGAATTAAACTGCCTACAAAAAACAGCACAAATTGCTCTAGAGTGTTGCTCAGATAACGCACATTAATCCGCATTGCTTCAGATTCGGCATTTGCTAAAGGGTTGATAGCTGGGCTGCTAAATCTCCCATTACCAACAGCAACTATGCCGGCAAATAACATCAGTAACGGAAAAATTTGGCAGCGAAGGGTGAAAATTAGGCGCGACTCTGGGGTATTGAATAGCGGTAGGGACAGCCCTATCACATAATAACCAATCAGTACAAAAGTAAGGCAGAAGATAAAGGCAGAAATGCCTCGCCAAACAACTATTTGCTGTTGCTGATTGAAACTGGGTAAATTAATCATTGTTGACAGAAACTTTATTGTAGCTTTTTTATACCGAGATATTTTACGTAAACCCGATCGCACCTTTGCGTCTCCACACCAGTTGTCGGTTGATATCCGCTATTTTCGTACATCTTAACCGCTTCCTTGAGAATGCTGGCAGTTTCTATCCAGATTTCCTCAAAGCCACGAGCGATAATTTTACTTTCCAATTCTTGCAGTAAAAATTTCCCCAAACCTTGTCCCCTTGCGGCGGGCAAAATATACATTTTGCGAATTTCCACAGCATTATTTCCGCGCTCAATCGGATAGTAAGCTGCCGTACCAACTATTTTACCCTGCCGTTCAACTACCCAAAATTCGCCGCCTTTATTCTGATAATGTAGTTCTACATCATAGACATCTCGATCTGCCCCGTGAGGTTCGCATTTTAAACCGTACTCTGCTAAAACATCTCTAATTAAATAGAACGCCTCGGCGCGATCGCGCGTTTCCCAGGAACGAATTAAAAAATCCAGATGTTGGGTTTTCATTGGTTGTTGCAACGTATATTTATTTTTTGACTTGAGCAACTGTAAAATTAGTGATTTTTTGTATTTTACACTCTTTAAATGCCCCGAGATTTTAACTATGAATTCTCGGTTCGGGATGAAGAATTGCCAGTAACTCGCTCTCTACTAAGGATAATTCCTCCAACCTCTGCATCACAATATCCCGCTCGAAATAAGTTGTTGCCAAAATCCAATATACACCGTAATGACGCGCCTCCGAAGCCATCAAACTGCGGTAAAACTTAGCTAATTCCGCGTCGGGACAGCGATCGCCCAGCAGCCCCAACCGTTCGTGACTGCGCGCTTCTATCAAACCAGAAACCAACAAAGAATCCAAAAGTCTCTCCGGTTCGTGTTTGCGAATGTGGGCGGACAAACCCGCACCGTAGGGAGGTGCAGCCAAAGGCCCTAAAGCAATGCTGCGCTTTTCTAACCGTTGGTTGACTTGCTCGAAATGCTCTAATTCTTCGCGGGCGATCGCCGTTAGCATCCTCACCAATTTTTCCCGGGCTGGGTAGCGAAACATTAAATTTAACGCTACTCCCGCCGCTTTCCGCTCGCAGTGAGAATGATCTAATAAGATTGTATCCAAATGGGCGATCGCCTGTTCTATCCAAGCTTCCGAAGTCGGCTGTTTTAAAAACTTAATAGTTGATAGTGTTGAAGTCATTAGTCATCAGTTATCAGTCATCATTCATTAGTCAGCATTTATCCTATTTTACACAATTTTTCAAACACCCCATACATATCACCCGCAAACTTTTTCGGATTCCAAAGCGGCGACAAATTGGCTGGATCTTTAGATTTCACCAACTGTGCTTTAATTGCATTTCTCAATTCAGGTTCTTTACCCAATTTTACCCCAACTTCCACATATTCCGACCAAGACAAAGCCACACCCGTTTCAATTCCCAAAGCCTGCAAAAACGAATAACCCATTCTCGACAAAAATTGCTCTCCTGTGCGAGTAACCACTGGCAAATTACACCACAAAGCCTCTAAAGTGTGAGTTCCTCCGTTGTAAGGATAAGAATCTAACAAAACATCGGCCAGCAAATAGATAGTTCTGTGTTCTTCCTCAGTAGCAAACCTTGGCAAAAACTTAATTCGGTGCTTGCTCACTTTCTCAGCTTCGCAAGCTTGGTGATATGCAGCCTCCAACACCGCAGCATCGCCTAAAGCTTTGTGAATTAAAATACTGTTGGGCACTTGTTTGAGAATGGCAATTTGTGCTTTTACCAAGTCGTGATTAAATTTTCTGCCTGGTGCTACGCACAGGTAAACTATCTGATCCAAACCGATCCGATTCGACCTTCTCAATGCAACCGGATCGACTCCATATCTCTGAAAACCTGACACCGCTACAAAGGAATCCGGCATCCTAATTAGCTGCTCGTCATAATATTTTTCCCGCCCGGCTGGGTGCGAGTGCCAGTCTGTAAGAAAGTAATTTTCCGGCGATATGTAAGGGGCATCAAATCCGAGCCAAGAAACACAAACTGGTGCGGGTTTTTGGTAGAGAATGTCAGCGTGAACTGGTACGCTGAGAGAATCTAAATCGACTAGAACGTCCAGTTCATCTTGCTGAATTTTGTCGATAATTTCTGCAGAATTGGCAAGTCCGTTCGGGTAGGTTTTCGGAAAAGTCAGTTTGCCCCAAGTTTCAAATTGCTGAGTGCGATCGTCAGGAGTAATTCTTTCGGAAGCGTACAAATACACATGGGGTGTGATGTCGGACAATTCGCGAATGATGTCAGCGCTGCACCAACCTACAGAATGGCGGCTGAAGTGATTGGACAAAAAGCCGATTTTTAACTTGCTGGATGGAACACTTGGTTTGAAACTGTAATTGGCGGGTTGAGAAAAATTAGGTTTAATACATTGGTGGATATACTTTTGGGCAATTAATCTGTAAAGTTTTGAGTTTGCCGCCAAGTCATCTCGCAAATAGGGTGTACTGAATAACAAATTTGCATAAAGCGATTTAATTTCCACCGGGCTAGCGGTTTCTAATTTTTGCTGCAAGTACGACTCTAGCTCTAAAAATCGATCGCCCGCAATTTGATTTAATCCCGACACTTGATAGGTGCTGATGAAGTAAATCGCGGTCATAATTGGATCGGTTTCCGCACACATTTGGCTGTATTGGTGTACGGCTTGCCGCGCGGCAGCTAAATTGCTAGTATCTCTGAGGATGCCGCACAAATGTTGGTGGGCCGAAATAAAATCGGGTTTAATTTCTAGGGCTTTTTGAAGGTTGGGTATTGCCTCTTTAAATTTGCCCTGGTGGCGCAAAACTCGGCCAATTTGACAGTATGCTTCGGCTAAATCGGGTTTGAAGGCGATCGCCTGCTGCCATGCAGCCACCGCCTCATCTAACTTCCCTTGCCGCGCTAATTGATCTCCTAAATTTAAGTGAAAATCTACCTCAGCTAGGTGGGGATTGAGTTCGAGAGCTTTTTGCTCGTATGCTACCGCTGCATCCTGCTGCCCCTGCTGTTTCAGTGCTCCTGCCAAATTCCAGTAAGCAGCGGCCAAATTTGGTTTAAGTTCGATCGCCTTTTCGTAATTTACAATCGCCTCCACCAAATGCCCTTGTTTGTACAGCATACTGCCCAAATTAGCATAAGCCTCAGCAAAATCGGGATTCAAAGCGATCGCCTCGGAATAAAACCGCATCGCTTCATCAATTTGGCCGCTTGCTTGCTGCACATTACCCATTGTCACGTAAGCCGCCGCCCAATCCGGTTGCAATTCCAGAGCTCGGCGGCAAGCAGCGACGGCTGCTGCTAAATTGCCTTGAGAGTAATAGGTTTCTGCAACCACTGTCAGCGATGCAGCATCTTCAAATTGGGGTGTTTCGGATTGGTTGCGAAAATCGGAATTCATTTGGCGGCCTATCTGTGCTATCAAGTTAAAGGTTGAATCTATATTATTTTGCAGAGTAGCAGTTTTAGCGGAACTACGGGCGATCGTCACAGAGAATTTATGAGCGACAAGCAAGCGACACAGCGCCAACATAACATTAAGTGGAAACCAAACCTCCTGCTGGGGGTACTCTTGTTAACCTTAGCAATCCCCTTACCCTTTGCCCAAAAGACTTTCGCACAGCAGCAGCAGACAGCAAGCTTTCGGCAGAAAATATTTCAAACTGCTCTTTATTTCACCCTCTATTTTGAGGGTGGATTCAGCAATCACCCTGCCGATAAGGGCGGCAGAACTTATAGGGGCGTCTTGCAAACAGAATACAACGCCTACCGCTACAGTCGTGGGCTTCCGCCCCTCGACGTGACGCAGATGTCGGAAGCAGAGCTCCTAGAAATTTATAAATATTACTGGGATTCGAGCCTCTCGGGCACGATGCAGCCGGCTTTGGCGATCGTCATGTTTGACACCGCCGTTAATTTCGGTATTAATAACTCAATTACCTTTCTTCAGCAAGCATTAGGATTGCCGCAAACAGGAGTTTTTGACCCCCGCACCAAGGAAGCGCTGAAAGGGGCAAATAACAGAAATACCGCGCTGCAAATGATTAATGAACGAATTATTTACCGCTACAAACGGGTGCAAGAAGATCCGAGTCAAATGGCTTTTTTCCGGGGTTGGCTGAGTCGAGATTATAGTTTGTGGGGCTATGTGAATAAGATTAAGAATTAAGCTGGGCTGATTCATTTTCTCCAAGTTGTAGTAGTCCCACGACAGGGGTTTAAACCCCCGTCTCATGGACCCGATCGATTCTATCCTGTCAACCCATTCCGATTAGCTGTTGTCGTCAAAATGTACTCAACTTGAGCCGGAGTTAAAGTCGGATTGGCATTCAAAACTAAAGCCGCTACACCTGCTACTTGTGGCGTTGCAAAAGACGTGCCTGTTTCGATTTCATAATCGTCATCAGGAGTGGTAGAAAATATCTCTACTCCCGGAGCAACTAAGTAATCTAAAGGTCCCGAACCCGCCCGGTTCGAGGTGTCAGCCATCCTGCCGTTTATATCAATACTGCCCACGGCAATTCCCCAGCGATCGGCATTACGAGCTGGATAAGCTGGTTGGATGTCACCCAAATTTCCGGCTGCCATAACCACAACAGAGCCTTTGTTATTTGCATACTCAATTGCGTCATTCACCTGGGTGGAGGGGAAAAACTCATTTCCCAAGCTGAGGTTAATTACATTGGCTCCATTATCAGCAGCATAGCGGATTCCAGCAGCAACATTATTCAACTCGCCGTAAAGGGAGGCGGGCAACACTCTGACAGGCATAATCTTAGCATTGGGCGCAACTCCTGTGATGCCAAAATTATTTCGTTCCGCCGCGATCACACCTGCTATGTGAGTCCCGTGACCCTCGTAACTCATATCCATTGGGTTGTTGTCATTAGACACAAAATCCCAACCCCGAATATCATCAATATATCCGTTGCGATCGTCATCAATGCCATTTCCAGCAATTTCACCAGCGTTCCGCCAAATATTGCCATCCAAGTCAGGATGGGTGTAGTCAACACCACTATCCACGACAGCTACAACAATCCCATTTCCTGTAATGTTCTGATTCCAAACTTCCGGTGCATTTATGACATCTAGCGCCCAATTAGTTCCGCCCAAATCGGCAAGAGCAGGCAAAAGACTTGAGCGGTTTAAGGTGCTGGAAACTGCGGCATTTGCATTCACCAAACCGTAGCCGTAATTACTATTATAAACACCGTTAGGTGTTGTAATATCTGGCACTACAGGAACAGAGGTTGCAGAAAGATTCAGGTTGTAATTGGTAGAGCCTGAGAAGGTATAGACTTCGACATAGTAAGTTCCAGGCGCCAAATTGGGTACATTAATGACATCGGAGACTTGGCCACTATTAGCAGAGGAGTCAATAGTTTCACCAAGATCGACTACACGGTTGCGGTTTCTATCTTGAATTAGCTTTACTTCCCCTCTCAAACCGTCGAGACGCAGGTTAAAATTGCTCTTAGTATTGATATCGAATCGATAGAAATCCTTGGAATCTCCAACTCCGACAAAATCAGTTAAGCTGATGCTACCGTTCTGAACGCCAACAACATTACGAGCGGTCGAAAGAGAGTTACCTGGATCGGCGAAATTCAACTGGGAAGCAGATATCGTTCCTGTTAGCGGATCTGTGTTTGCGATCGCTGACTGTGCTTGCGGTTTGAGTTGAGCATCGCTCACAGAGTAACTGAAGTCAGCCCTGGCATCCGCTACAAGAAAATCCGCATTTTGTGTCTGTTGGTCGCTGCTGGATGCTGTGAGATTAGGAAAGCTAGATTCCGCACTATAGCTAGAAACATTGAATGGATCGATTGGGTTGAGCAAGCCGTTGTTCACCGGAAATACTGATGTGGGGAGATCGTTTGGCTGTTGAATGCAAAAAAGGCGATCGGTAGGATTCGTCTTGATGTCTAACATAAATTAAAAAAATTGTAAACTTCCAGAAATGTGACGTTGTTTGTAGTAAGGAGTTTAGTCATTAATCTCCTTTGAATAAGACTCTGCGCCCTCACTGCAAACGTATGAAACAATATTAAAAATTTTTAACTGAGGGCGTAGCTTACAAGTTGTAATTGAGATAATAATTCAAACTCCTGATAAGGTCAATTCATAAAAGTCATAACTTAAAGTCATAAAAGTCATATTTGTAAAAATATATTTCAATAAGTAGACAACCAATCAAAGTAAAGTTAAATCATGTATAAGATAAATACAGCAGTTTTCAGTTGCCCGATCGCAACGCAAAGGGTACTGGCTAATTGGTGAGTGGAAAGCTGAACCTCATCCCTGGGAAGTTGCTATTTTAGAAAAAAAGATGTGCAGAGCGTGTACAAATAACTTAAAACATGAAGTCATGACAGTAGAAGAAGCAATATTGTTTTTGGACAATCTGGTATACGAACAAACGGAAAAACACCTGAGTCGGTTGCAACAGTCGATAATTCGAGGCGTTGTAGGGGGTTTGACATACCAAGAAATTCAGCAAAACGAGCAGAAGTATGAAAGCAAAAGAACGTAAAACGATCTCGCGCTTTAGATACCCGACTTCTTAAATAAGTCGGGTATCTGGGTATTGTTTTTTTATGTGGGTCTACTTACTTGCCGCAATTAGCAAAAGTAGAGAACAAGTTATAACCTTGAACTTTCCATGCTTGCCATGTATTCCGGGTGCCAAAAAGAATCTGCATAGTTGCATCTCCATCCACGTAGCTTTGCCAACCTAATGCAGCAACAGTTGGGTACTGAGCTGGAAAATCCCCTAGCATAGGAGTTGCTTGCGGGCCTAGTTTCCATCCTACCTTTTCGCTAAATTCTTTAATTTCACCTTCGCAAGTTTTACAATTTAAACCGTTGCTCGTCTTCTGCCAAATCTCTAACTGCGGGGTCAAGCCGTATTTGTTATTGCTGTGTTGCATCCACAATTGGTCGATCGCGCGGAGGTTAGGACAAGACGTGGGGTTGTTGCGGAGTAGAGAGACGGTTTCGCGATCGGCGTCGTCCCATTTCTTAGCTTCTAATAAGGTTTGCAGTTGCCTGAATTCGCTGCTGGTTTCTTGGGCGCTAGCTGAAAAAGCTGGCTGCAAAACAGCAACAGATGCGGTGATGAATACTAGGGTCATTTTTCCAAACTTAAACATGATGCTCCTCCCAGTAAAAGTGATTTAACAAATGATTCGTTTTTAGTGCCTACCTCATTTAGAAGGGCAATCACAGGATTGCCCCTACGCTGGAGTTGGATCTAAAGCAACACAAAATCCGATTCAGTAATCGAACTATTCAACCCAGTCACCGTTGCCAAAACTTGATTAGTTGAGGCAACTTTTAGCAGCGTTCCTCCCGCAGTTTGGGTAATTTCTAACTGCTGGAAAGTCAAACCGTTATCGATCGCAAATTTATCGATACCCACCTCAAAATCAAGCACCGTATCCGAGCCCCCACCTGGAGTTAACAAAAAGCGATCGCTCCCGCTACCTCCAATCAGAAAATCGTTGCCATTTTCGCCGCTGAGAAAATCATCACCCAAACCGCCAAGCAAAGTATCATCTCCCTTGCCACCGTACAAACTATCATTGCCTGCACCGCCGTCCAAACTGTCAGCACCGCGGCCTCCAAATAGGATATCATCGCCACTGCCACCTGTCAGCGTATCGAGTCCCCGCCCACCGTAAATCGTGTCATTGCCGCCCCCACCATCGAGGGAATCACTAGCTTTTCTGGCACTGATAAAATCGTTACCGCTGCCGCCGATTAAAGTATCGCTATCATCAGTACCGACAAGATTTTTGCCCTCAGCGCCCAGAATTTCAGGAGAAGTATTGACAAGTTCCACATCACCTTGCACAACCGGAACAGCGGGTTGAGCCGGTGCTGGATTTCCTTGAATTTTGGCAGTTAAAAATTCGCCAGTATTTTCGGAAACTACCTGTGCGATTGGTTTTGTGCCAGCCGCCGCTTCTTCGAGGGCGATCGAACTTTCACCTAATGTCACCTTTTGGACTTTGGCAATTTCCGAAGGAATAAACTCAGGCAAAAAGTTAGATTTAACTTTATCCGTGCTTTGATTTGCCTCAACCATTACCTTCGCTGCTTCCGGGGTAATTTGAGAAAGCTGTTGAGTGTTGAGATTGGTGTCAATTTTTTTGACGTTGGCAACAGATTGCTGGATAATGCTTTCTACCTGTGCCGAATCGCTCAAATCCAGGGAACCACCGGATTTGATTTTACTGTTAATTGCCCCGACAACAGCTTTGACGATCGCACCATTATCAGCCGTAGATGCCCCGTCTATGAGGCTGCTGGTTTGGGTGATGACGTTTTGGACTTTTGTCATGGCGACTAGAGTTTCAACGCCGCCAGGCTCATTTTTGGCTGTAGAGGCGATCGGATCTAAGTCGATCAAGTCAACTCCCGCAGGAATAGACAGAGTAGATTTAACTTTTGACTCGGCTTCACTCTGCGTCATTCCCCCAGCCATCAAATCAGTTACCAAACTGGTTAACAGAGTAACAACAGTGGCATCCGCAGGCGCTGCAACAGGCGTTTCCAGCGGCAAACCCGTGCCCGTATCCGTCCCTCCAAAAGCTACTAAATTGCCTTCATCTGCATCGATTTTCCCATTTTTATTTTTGTCGAAAGTCTCCAAGGGAATATCGAGCTGATATTCACCGTTAAAGTCAGTAGTAGTTGATGGTTCGTTACTATCTTTAATGCCATTTTTGTTAGCATCTAGGAAGATGGTTGCACCGGAGATGTAACCATCAATAACGCAGCCTATACTAACGCTCGTCTCAAGAAGAGGATCGTCATCGTCATTATTGTAAGCGTAAACAATTGATGTAGTTAACCCGGAGTAATTGGGATCGGCGCTAACAGCAGGGTCGGCAATAATCATGTAATTTTGCTCTCCATCAACTACAAAATCATCAACGCCTCTTACGCTCACCATCTGCTCTTCATTCCAATTAGTAGAATTGAAGGTAACAGTTGGCCTGTCAATTACTCCTTCTCCCGCATTATTGGTACTAAAAGTAATACTCACATCAGCAGTAGGTGGGCTGTTGAGTTTGACAAAGAAGGGGGCTGTGCCACCTGCTTCCCAAGTGACTAAGAATCCCGCTGGTGCATTAATAATAATGTCTGGAGTTGCAAGTATCAGTGGGGGCGTCCCTAGTGTCGGCGTCACTGGCGTCACTGGTGTCGGCGTCACTGGCGTCACTGGTGTCGGCGTCACTTCTGCAGGCGTCGGCGTCACTTCTGCAGGCGTTGGCGTCACTTCTGTCGGCGTCGGCGTCACTTCTGTCGGCGTCGGCGTCACTTCTGTCGGCGTCGGCGTCACTTCTGTCGGCGTCGGCGTCACTGGCGTTGGCGTTGGCGTGACTGGCGTTGGCGTAGCGGACGTAGTTGGTGTTGGAGTTGGTGTTGGAGTAGCGGATGTAGTTGGTGTTGGAGTTGGTGTTGGAGTAGCGGATGTAGTTGGTGTTGGAGTTGGTGTTGGTGTCGGTGTTGGTGTTGGCGTAGTGGACGTGTTGCCAGGAGTGTCATCGTCTATAATCGTACCCTTAACGGTAGCAGTAGTAATGGTAGGTTTGGGGCCTGGTGCGATCGGATTTGACAAAGTAACAATAATGTCTTCATCGCTTTCTGGTAATGTATCCCCCAAGACATCGATAATCAGGGTTTTGGATGTTTCGCCCGGAGCAAAATCGATAGTGCCTTTGATACCAGTTGCCTCAGAAGTCCCGCCAATATTGTTGTAATCGCTGCCGTTAGTAGCATTGCCAGTAATGTCATAATTAACACTGCTGCTAAATGTAGTATTGCCGCTGCGAGTCACCGTGAAAATGGGATTTTTTACACCCGTGTTGCCTTCAGTATCGCTAGCACCATTGATAGTAATAGCGTAAGAAACGGCCTGATTAGCGTCTGAATCGTTGAGCAAAACCCTGATATCTCCAAGGGTGTTGCCAACTATATCGGCCTGGTTATCTGCGTTAAGGTCTACTATTGCAGGGTTGAGACCAGTGTAGGGAACCTCGTCGTAAGTGTTGAAGCCGCCCGTACCATCTCCCCACAAAATGAAGGTCGAAATGACATCAGAAACTGCTAAATCAAGTTTGCTATCAGCATTAAAGTCTGCCAGGGTAAGTGAAGAGGGGTTCACTCCTCCATAAGCACTGGTGGTAGAACCAAAGCTGCCCTTGCCATCTCCGAATAAAATAGAAACGCTGTTTGAGCCGCTATTTGCAGTTACTAAGTCAAGGTTGCCGTCGTTGTTCACGTCTCCCACATCTATAGAAGTGGGGGATTTTCCTACATCAAAGTTCGTGGCTTTGCCGAAACTACCTTTGCCATCTCCCAACAGTACGGAAATATTATTAGATGTCTGGTTTGCCGTTGCTAAATCGAGCTTGCCATCGCGGTTAAAGTCTGCCACAACGATGTCCATGGCGGGAAATGTTCCCACACTAAAGTTAGTGGGTTTGCCATAGCCGCCCTTGCCATCTGCCAACAGTACGGAAATGTTGTTAGAGTCGGAGTTAATAGTAACTAGGTCAAGCTTGTCATCGCCGTTAAAGTCTCCCCAATAGACGAAGGTGGAAGACGAACCCAAATCAAAGTTGGTGGCCGGACTAAAGCTGCCTTTGCCGTCTCCTAATAAGACAGAAAAGTTTTTAGAACTCAAGTTAGTAATGCCTAAATCAAGCTTGCTGTCACCATTAAAGTCTCCTGCAGCAAAGTCGTAAGGAGCTACCCCTAAATTAATTTTGGGGCCAAAGTTAAATGTGCCATTGCCATTTCCAAAGACAATGCCAATGTTGTTTGACGAAAGATCCATAGTGGCTACGTCAGGCTTACCGTCACCGTTAAAGTCTCCGGCGGTGATATTGGTGACGTAGATTTCTGGATCGTAGTCATTAATTTTAAAGAGTGAGAGAACGTGGCTGTAAGCAGCCAATACCTCTGGTTTCAAGGCTAAAGGTGTTTTGATTTTTCCGGTTTTGATTTCGAGTTCCCAATCGCCGCCCTTGGCTGCACTTCCTGTCAGATTCTGAGAGGCGGCAACGCTGGCTCCGGTTAGTTCGCTTAGCCTTTTGACAAAGGCCATACCTGTGTCGCCTGCTGCTACTTGGCAGCCATAAAGCAGAATTTCTGGTTGAATTATTTCTTCCGCAGGGCTTGGGGATAGCGAATTTTCGATCGCGCCCATTTGTGTCGAAAACCACTGCTGTAAAGAAATGCGATCGCACTCGATGCTGTCTGCATTCAAGTTGCTGCTGCCCAATTGCAAGCAGCCCGGCGCTCCGTGGGAAATTATGTGAATTGCGGAGACACTGCGATTTTGCAAGGCTTCTGCAATTTGTTCGATGCCGCTGCGACGGGCATCTAGTTGAATGACTTCGGTTTCTGGACGAATACCGTTGGCTAAGACTTGGGATTCGGGTACGGCGCTGTCGATAAATGCGATCGACTTTGTAATTGTTTGAGTGATTGAGTTTGGCATGATACACCTCTAAAGATTTTAGTTAAATTGGGTACAGTCAAATTTGCGATGCGCTAATGTGGCAATGTACTCTCTAGTTAAAAGTTGTACTTGATATAGTTGCACGAACTACTTAAAACGTCAATTCATAAAATTCATAACTTAAAGTCATAAAAGTCATATTTGTAAAAATATATTTCAATAAGTAGACAAGCTAGCAAATTTTAGAGCAATCATATATAACAGAAATCGAGTGCTAGAAAAATGCGTGGCTCCTGTACAAATCACTTAAAATATGAAACTATGACGGTAGAAGAAGCAATAATTTTTTTGGACAATCTGGTATACGAACAAACGGAAAAACACCTGAGTCGGTTGCAGCAGTCGATAATTCGAGGTGTTGTCGGGGGTTTGACGTACCAAAAAATTCAGCAAAACGATCCGATCGCCCGCGGCTACACAGTGGGCTACCTGGGGCGGTATGTCGGCTACAACTTGTGGAAAGACCTCACCAAGGTACTGAAGCAAGCAGGAATTATTGGACAAGAAGAAAGAGTAGTCGGAGCAAATCTTTGGGACTGCATCATGAGAGCTGTAGAAAAAGGCACACAACCCGCTAATTATGTCGATCCGATCTTGCAAAAACTGCTGCAGATGCGTTACCGAATCAGAGAACATTTGGTCAGCACTGAGTACAGCGATACATATCTGGCTGAAGATGAAAATTTGCCCGATCGACCTTTATGCCTCGTCAAGCGCCTCAAAAGCCAGTGTGAGAGAACCAGGCACCTATTCGATCGAGAAACGCGGCTTTTATATCGATTGGGTCAACACGATCGGATACCAGAATTGTTAGCTCGCTTTGAAGAAGATGGATATTTTTATTTAGTCTATCAATTCATCGAAGGGCAACCCTTGTATCAAGAACTAATCGAAGGTAAACCTTGGGAAGAACATCAGGTTATTGATTTGTTGAAAGATATCTTGGAAGTCCTTGTCTTTGTTCACAAACAAGATGTAATTCACCGCGACGTTCACCCTCAAAACTTAATCAGGCGCACATCTGATAACAAAATTGTATTAATTGACTTTGGGGCAGTTAAAGAAATCAACACTTCACTAAACAGTATCGGTCAAACGAAATCGCGCGGTGGGACTCAGCAAGATTATATTCCTCCCGAACAAGCCATCGGTTCCCCGAAACTGTGCAGCGACATCTATGCTGTCGGGCTCATCGGGATTCAAGCCTTGACAGGAATGCGCCCGAAACAACTCAGAGTTGATAATTTAGGCAATCTTATCTGGCAGAAAAATGCAACTGTTACCCCGGAGTTGGCTCGCGTTTTAGACAAGATGGTGCTCTACGCTTTCCCCCAGCGTTACCCGTCAGCAACCGAAGCTTTGCAAGCAGTTCAAAACTTGGGAGTTAGTTGACTGTTGTCTGTTGTCAGTTGACTGTTGACAGTTGACAGTTACCAAATCCGACTTTAATATCCCCTCTTTAGTCCGCGCAGGCGGACTTTGTTTTTGTAGTAGCGGTTTCAAGCGCCGAGTCTTATCTGTTCTGCCGATCGCATTTCCCACAGCCACAGCAGCCGCTTGACAATCCGAGCGATCGTGTTGCCGATTGACTAATCCGCTACTATTACGCCTTGATGTACTGAGTAAAAACACTCGGTCTTGCCGAGCGATCGGGCGCTAATTTCCGAGACCGAAGGGACAACGAACAAGCAACAAGGAATTTTTTGTTTTAACTTACCAGCAAGAAAAATTATTGAATTCTGCCGAATGCCTTCTACATAAGAGCCTTCAACCTTCAGTTGACTATATCTCTAAAGTTAGATAAAATAATTCATATTTTATGCTTAGCGGTTTTAAGAAAGTCTTAAGCAGCTTTGTATAGTGGGCAACAATATGACTACAGTATTTATTGTTACCTTAGATACGTAGAAACCCAAATAACTTGAGGGATCGAGAAATTGGAACTTTTTGAACGAGCACAACAACTGCACAGGCCCTCAACCCGAATGGCAGCAGTTCAGTCTTTTTCCAAAAAAGCGAGTATTGCAGTAATCGCGATCGGCTGTACAGTCCTTTTGGGTTGGATATTCCATCTGCAACTGTTAAAAAGCATTCTGCCCGGACTCGTGACCATGAAAGCCAATACTGCGATCTGCTTTATTTTGGGCGGGTGTTCTCTGTTCATCCAACAGCGGCGGCGCGTAGAATTAAGGGCAAGAAAGCATCAAAAAAATCCTAATTGTTTAATTTATAGCTGTTCATTTTTAATTATATTAATTAGTCTATTAACCCTAGTTCAATATACTTTTAATTTAGACTTAGGCATCGACCAACTGCTCTTTGAAGAAAGTTACACCTTGACAAGCGCCGGAATACCAGGACGCATGGCTCCGAATACTGCTGGTGCTTTTTTATTGCTGGGAACAGCGCTGCTGCTGCTGTCAGAACGTCGCCCTAAATACTTGCGGATTCAAATCTTAAGCTGTTGTGCATTTTTAATTGCATTTACGGGTTTGATAGGCTACCTCTACGACAAAGCTTTATTTTACCAAATTGGCAATAATACAGGGATGGCTTTGCACACCTCCGCAGCATTTATGTTGCTGAGCGTCGGCATTTTATTTGCCAGCCCAGAGCGAGGATTGATAGCAGTAATGACGAGCGATCGCGCGGGCGGCATCATGGCGCGGCGCTTGTTACCACGGGCAATTATTATCCCGCCTTTAGTAGGTTATTTCATCCTCTCGGGAGAGCGGTTACAAGCCTACACGCCGGAGGTAGGGATATCGCTGTTAAGCGTATTGAACGTGATTATTTTTACAGTTCTGATTTGGCAGAATGCAAAAACTCTCTGCACGGCCGACCGGAAGCGCTATCGAGCGGAACTGGGACTTAGGAAAGCTAAATTAGACTTAGAAACTCAAGTTGAGAAACGGACTATCCAACTGCAACTCGCCAATGAGCAATTGCAGGAGCAAATTTTCGACACTAAAACAACTAAGCAGGCACTTCAAAAAAACTACAACCTGTTGCTTGCCGTCATCAATAGTACGCCGGCCGCCCTATTTGTCAAAGATATTCAGGGCCGTTATCTGATGCTAAATGCTGCGGGAGCTAGTATAATTGGCAAGTCTGTAGACGACATTATCGGCAGAGATGACAGCGAGTTATTTCCGCCGGAAATTGCGGGGAATATTTGGAAAACCGATCGCCCAATTATGACAGCCGGCCAAACGCAAGCGATCGAAGAAGACCTGCCAGTCAAAGGAAATTTGAGGACATTTCTTTCTACAAAAAGTGCTTACCGGGACGGAGTAGGAAATATTAGCGGTATAGTTACCATTTCGCGGGATATTACTGAGAGCAAACAAGCCGAAATCGCTAACAGAAGTCTGGCAGCAATTCTGGAAGCAACGCCGGATTTTGTAGGTATCTGCGACCTCGAAGGACGCGCGGTTTACATCAACAAAGCAGGCAGAAAAATGGTGGGTATAGACGAAAACGAAGATATATCCAACCGACAATTTCCAGAATTCACCGCAGCGTCAGCCCGCAGCACTTTGAATCAAGCGATCGCCACTGCTGTTTCCGGGGGCGTTTGGAGCGGAGAAACCGCCTTCGTGTCAGCCTCGGGACTTGAAATTCCCGTCAGCCAAGTCATCATCTCCCACTCCGCACCGGACGACAAACTCACATACATTTCGACGATCGCCCGCGACATTAGCGATCGCTTCCAAGCTGAAAAAGCGCTGCAACTGTCTCAAGCTCGTTTCGCCGGCATTGTAGAAATTGCCGACGATGCGATTATTTCGGTGGATGCTGAGCAAAAAATTATCCTGTTTAACCAAGGTGCAGAAAGGATTTTCGGGTGGAGTGCAGCAGAGGCGATCGGACAATCCCTGAGCCTGCTTTTGCCCGAAGCTTTTGCCGCCTCTCACCGCCACCTCGTCAGCAATTTCGGCGCCGGCGTTAAACAAGCCCGAAAAATGGGCAACCGCAAAGAAATTTTCGCCCGCCGCCGAGACGGTACAGAATTTCCCGCCGAAGCTTCTATTTCCAAACTCGAAGTGGCAGGCGAAATCATATTCACAGCTATTTTGCGCGACGTGACAGCCAGCCGGCAAGCCGAAGAATTTGTGCGCCTGAGCGAGGAAAGATACCGATCGCTGGCAATGGCCACCGCGCAACTGGTATGGACGACAGACGGCCAGGGAAAGCCGATCGCACCGATCGACTGGATGGCATATACGGGTCAAAGTTGGGAGGAAGCTACAGACAATTGGACTTCGGCAATTCACCCAGACGATCGCCCGATCACGGCGCAAGCTTGGATGCGCGCAGTCGAAGCAAAAAGTCTCTTCGAGGTCGAGCACCGTTTGCGGGCTGCAGACGGTAGCTACAGACACTTCTGGGTGCGCGGAGTTCCAGTTTTAGCAGCAGACGGCAGCATTCGCGAATGGGTGGGCACTCACACCGACATTAGCGATCGAGTCCAAGTTTTGGAAGCACTCAAGCAGTCAGAGGGACAGTATCGATCGCAAGCAGCCGAGCTCGAAAAAGCTGTCCAGGAGTTGCACCAAACTCAAACTCAACTAATCCAAACCGAAAAAATCTCTTCTCTCGGGCAGCTAGTCGCCGGCGTCGCCCACGAAATTAACAACCCGATTAACTTCATCTACGGCAACATCACCCACGCCAGCCAATACGCCACAGACTTGCTTGGTTTGCTCCACCTTTACCAGGAAAAATACCCCAATCCCGTCCCGGAAATTGTAGAAGCAGCCGAAGATATTGAAGTTGATTACTTAATGGAAGACTTTACGAAGATTTTGGAATCAATGAAAGTAGGAGCCGATCGCATCCGCGACTTAGTTGTATCCTTACGCAACTTTTCCAGACTCGACGAATCGCAGATGAAGCGAGTAGATATTCACGAAGGAATCGAAAGCACTTTGCTAATTTTGCAGCACCGGATCAAAGCTAATGTACTTCGTCCCGCTATTGAGATTATCAAAGAATACGGCAATTTTCCCAAAGTGGAGTGCTATGTAGGTCAGCTCAATCAAGTATTTATGAATCTTTTAGGAAATGCGATCGACGCCCTCGAAGAGTACAACAGCACTCATGCTTCAAAAGAAATATATTCTCGCCACAACCGAATTCGGATTAGCACCAGTGCGAATTCAGACACAGTAACAATTCGCATTGCCGACAACGGGGTGGGAATCAATCAAGAAGTTATTCACAAGTTATTCGACCCATTTTTTACGACTAAACCCGTCGGCAAAGGCACAGGGTTGGGACTGTCAATCAGCTATCAGATTATAGTTGAAAAACACCGAGGCAAATTGCAGTGTATTTCCACGCCCGGGGAAGGTGCAGAGTTTGTCATCGAGATTCCCATTTGCCAGGAAGTATCAGCGCTGGCTGCGGAAAACACAAAGGAAATGGTCAGCATTCATTAGTCATTAGACTGTTGACTGTTGACTGTTGACTGTTGACTGTTGGCAGTTGGCAGTTGGCAGTTGATAGTGGGCAGTTGATCGTTGATGGTGGTCATTAATCATAAATTTCTCAACGTCTCCCCGTCTCCCCATCTCCCGTCTCCGTCGCTCGATCGCCCTAAATTGAAATAATTCTTTACAATAAAAAAGTAACAATCCAATTAACTTTGACAAAATCCCTTGAAAATGCCTGTAAACCAACTTTCTCCAACAACAGCCTCCACGCAAACACCGACACTCGACTTTGACATAGCTATCGTCGGAGGCGGCATAGTCGGGGCCACATTAGCCAGCGCTTTAAAAGATTCTGGATTGAAAATCGCTATAATTGAAACCCAACTCCCCGCCGCCGCCGCCGCCAAAAAACAAGCCTATGCAATCACCCTGCTATCAGGAATGATCTTAGAAGGTATCGGCGTGTGGCAGCAAATCTTGCCGCAAATCACCACCTTCGAGCAAATTAGCCTCTGCGACGGCGACTATCCCGGCGTCGTGGAATTCCACCGCCCGGATTTGGGAAATACTGGCAATTTGCCCGTACCAAAAGCAGCTTTAGGTTACGTTGGCGAGCACCGAGTAATGCTGTCAGCTTTGCAGGAATCTTTGGAAAAAAACCCGAATTTTAGCTGGGTTTGTCCGGCGGAAGTTGTCGAGGTAAAATATTTAACCGATTGCGCGGAAATAGAAGTCAAACAAAATGGCGAAACTCGGACAATTCGCACCAAATTATTAGTCGCAGCCGACGGTTCGCGATCGCGCATCCGCACCGAAGCCAACATCAGCACTCGCGGCTGGAAATACTGGCAATCCTGCGTTGCTATCACTATTAAAGCAGAAAAACCGCACAATGATATCGCTTTTGAGCGCTTTTGGCCGAGCGGCCCGATGGGAGTTTTACCATTACCTGGGAACCGCTGTCAAGTAGTTTGGACAGCACCCCACGCGGAAGCAAAAGCTTTGCAACAAATGGATGAAACAGAGTTTTTGACTTTGTTGGAACAGCGCACGGGCGGGCTTTTGGGGCGTTTGGAATTGGAGAGCGATCGCTTTTTGTTTCCCGTGCAGTTAATGCAGAGCGATCGCTACGTTTTGCCCAGATTAGCACTAATTGGCGACGCGGCCCACTGCTGCCATCCCGTGGGCGGCCAGGGATTAAATATGGGCATTCGAGACGCAGGGGCGATCGCCCAAATCTTGCAGCAAGCGCACCAAAAAGGCGAAGACATCGGCGATTTGCGAGTATTGAAACGGTATCACAACTGGCGGAAAAAAGAGAATTTAATCGTGTTAGGATTTACCGATTTTCTAGACAGATTATTTTCCAATACTTGGCTGCCAATTGTAGCATTTCGCCGCTTTGGATTGTGGTGTTTGCGGACAATTCCCCCAGTGAGGTTTTTAGCCTTGCGCTTGATGACCGGTTTAATGGGCCGGCCACCAGAATTAGCGCAAAATTAGAAGAAACCCGGTTTTTTACCATTTATCCTGTAGGGGCGGTTTTTACTCACAATATTTTCCGAAAACCAACAATCTCATAAACCCGCCCCTATCGACTAAATTCATCAGCGTCCATCAGCGTATATCCGCCGACATCTGCGGTTCACAAACTTTAGAAACCGGGTTTTTTCCCATCTCTTCGCCTGTAACCAAATATTCTCGAAAAAACCCGGTTTCTGGCCACCCATCGAATCATGGTAAAATAAACATCCGTGTTACTGACAACTCCCCACAATGGAAGAAACCCGCGCCCAAGCTTATCTACAATTGATTGAGACACTCCTGAATTGCCCCAACGGTGAGGAACCGGAGATTTTACAGGCTAACTCAGAATTATTGGATCGCGGATTTCTGCAATTTTGCGAGGTAGTAGCAGAAAACCTGGCAGGGGAAGGATAGAAAAATGGGACTAATTAATTTTTTACGAAATCTTGCCAGTCAACTAGGGCAATTCTTGTGGAGAAATGATGAGGGAGATAGCGATCGCTCCGAAGGTGAAAAGCCCCAAGAGTATGGAAAGTTTATCCTAGACTTGTTGCAAGCAGAAAAAGATAGCAAGAGCGATATTAAAGTAATTAACCCCATGCTGGTCGAGCGGCAACATCTCCTCAATGACCGTTTTGCCGAGATTTTACAGCAAGTGGCCCAGTATTTAATTGCTGAACATCCCGAAGCAATGGAATCTATTCTCGGCGACATGGGAAACTTGAGTATTCATATTCGTGACTTTCCGCTGGGGAAAAGAGCGAATAATCTTGAAATTGCCATTACTGGTTATCAAATACTTTTAAATAATTGGGAACCGGGAAGCGAAAATTGGGCAAGGACGCAAAATAATCTGGCAATTGCCTACGCTGAGAGAATCAGGGGAGAGAAAGCTGAGAATATCGAAGTTGCGATCGCATATTTCACTGCTGCATTAACCGTCTACACCCGCGATGCCTTTCCCGAAAAATG